>JAPOVQ010000010.1 GCA_026708035.1 Chloroflexota bacterium
ATCCTGGGGCAGGGATTGGTTGGAAGTCTGATGCTCCAGGTTCACAAGGCGGCGGGCCACGGTCCGGTGGTGGCGGTGGACGCCCTGGAGCGGCGTTGCGAGCTGGCCGACCGCCTGGGCGCGGACGTGGTGATCAACGCGGCCCGTGAAGACCCGGTCGAAGCGGTGCGGAGCATCACGGCCGGCGTCGGGGCGGACATCGTCATCTATGCCGTCGGCGGCAGGGAGGGCGCCAAAGCTTTCCTCCAAGCACTGGACATGCTGGCAGTCGGCGGACTCCTCCATCTCATCGGACTTTGTGAGCCCGATCCCCTGCCGCTGCCGTCCTCGAAGATTCAAGGCCGGCGCCTGCTCGGGGGCTACTACGGGCGCCCCAACGATGCCTGGACGGCGCGGACGGGGATGGAGTTGCTCGCGTCCGGCGCGATAGACGCCGCGGCCATGACCACGCACCGCTTTCCCGCCGACCGCGCCGGCGACGCCTTTGCACTGCTGCAAGAACGACCGGGCGACGCTCTCGGCGTGATCCTGGAGTGGGACGCGGACCCGGCCTGAGCGCCGCTTAGCCGAAGCCCGTGACCTCCACGCCAAAGACCGCTTCAATCAGCGCCCGGTATTCCTTGTTGATGGTCCACAGGCCGGCGACCGTCGCCTGCTCCGAGGTCGTCTGGGCATAGTCGAAGCGCGGCGCGTCGGCGAGGCGGTAGTTGATGAAGCCATTCACCTCGTGAGGGTGAAAGAAGAGGTCTCGGCAGCGCGCCACGCGCTCCTGCCATGTCGATTGGTAGCTCACGTCGCGCTTCACTGCGTCGCCCTGTCGATCCATGATCGCGGGGTCGTTCATCAGGTCCCACGCCGAGGCGAAGCCGCCCTCAGGCTTGTGGAAATACACCCCCATGCGGGGATCGACGTAGGCCCAGCTCCCGACGAAGACCTCCGCCGTCACGTGCCCGCCGATCACGTGGTAAATGATCCGCCCCGGAATACCCGCGACCTCGCACAGCGGCACGTAAAGCCGCGAAAGTCCCTCGCAGAGCCACTCGCCCTTGGCGATCAGCTCCTCCTCGGTGCCGCCGTAGACGTAGACGTCGTGCGACGGCTCGCGGCCGGCCTCCTGGTGCACGTCGCGGCAGAACCGCATTAGCGCCAGCGCCTTGTCCGCCGGCGTTTCGGCCCCAGTCGTGGCACGGCGCACGACGTCCTCCAGTTCGGGTCGCGAGCCGGCGACGTAGGTCGTGCGTTCGGGCGTATAGGAGCGATAGAGGAATTCGGCGGTCTGCGGGCAGAGCAGCACGAGGTCGCGGCGCAGTTGGAAGTCGACCGTCCCGGTGTAGTTCACGTCCAGCTGGTTGTAGTTGACGATGTAGGCGGCGCGCCGCAGCTCACCTACGATCCGCTCGGCCGCCGCGAGCCCCGTATAGGGCCGCAGGTCGTCCCACGAGCCGGCAATCGGACCGTTGAACATCTCGCCCATCCGAGCGCTCCCCGCTGCGACGGCGTCGCCGATGTCGCAGGATAGACCGAAAGGGTCTTGCGGTCGGCGTCCAGGGTTCGCGTCCGCGGGTACCATCGCCAGCCCAACTGCTGACTCGGGAGGGCCGCTCGATGTCCAGTCGCTCTTCCAATACGGGCTCGTCTCACCTGGTGGCGGCGCTGATCGAATCGGGCGTCGAGCGCCTGTTCTCGCTGTCGGGCAACCAGATTCTCTCGATCTACGACGCGTGCCTCGATGCGGGGCTCGAGATCATCCACGTGCGCCACGAGGCCGCGGCGGTGCACATGGCCGACGCCTGGGGCCGGTTGACCGGCCGACCGGGCGTGGCGCTGCTGACCGCGGGTCCCGGTCACGCAAACGGGCTGTCGGCGCTGTTCGTCGCGCGGCAGTCCGAGTCGCCGCTGGTGGTGCTCAGCGGCCAGAGCGCGCGTGCGGACGACGGCCGCGGCGCCTTTCAGGAAATGCCCCAGGCGGAGCTTGCACAACCGCTCGCCAAGGCCGCCTGGACGGCGGAAGACTCGGCATCGCTCGGCGGCGACGTGCGCCGCGCGTTGGACCTTGCCGTGCGCGGTCGACCCGGTCCGGTGGCGGTCAGCCTTCCCAGCGACGTGCTCGAAGCGCAAGTCCCACGAAGCGATGATGCATTTGCAAACTCAGAGCTACCGACACTGACCGAGGCCGGTCAGCATCGCATCGGCGAGCTACTCGACACCGCCCAACGCCCCATGATTCTGGCCGGTCCGGCCATGATGCGGCCGCCGGCGAGTGACTACCTCGAGCAGCTCGAATCGACGGCGGGCGTCCCGGTCGTGGCAACCGAGAGCCCGCGTGGCGTGAACGATCCCAGCTTGGGAGCGTTCGCCGAGGTGCTGGCGCAAGCCGACGTCGTCTTGCTGCTGGGTAAGCGCCTGGATCACTCGCTGCAGTTTGGCGCGCCGCCACTCTTCGCCGCCGACGCTTGCTTCGCGCAGGTCGACGCCGATGTCGCCGAGCTCGACCGCACGACTAGCAACGTGCGCCCGCCGCAGCAACTCGCAATTGCCGTACAGGCGCATCCAGGACAGGCGGCAGGCCAAATCGCGGCGGCCGCCGGAAGCGCACGCCACGAAAGCTGGCGCGACGCCGTGAGAGCCGCCGTGGCCCACCGTCCGGCGGCCTGGGACTCCTGGCAGTCCCCACCTCAGGGCCCGCTGCATCCGATCGAGGTTTGCCAATCGATCGGGCCGTGGGTGGATGACGGCATCGTCGTGATCGACGGCGGCGAGTTCGGCCAATGGGCCCAGGCGCTGCTGAGCGGCCGGCGGCGGGTCGTCAACGGCCCGGCTGGATCCATCGGCACCTCGATTCCCTTCGCGCTCACAGCCCGTCTGTTCGACCCAGATGCGCCGGTCGTCGCGATCCAGGGCGACGGCACGATCGGATTCCACCTGCTGGAGTTCGACACGGCGGTGCGCCACAACCTGCCGTTCGTCGCGATCGTCGGCAACGACGCCGGGTGGAACGCCGAGCGCCGCCTGCAGGCGCGAACGTACGGCGAAGACCGGATCTTCGCCTGCGACCTGCTCCCGACGCGCTACGACCTCGCGGTCGCGGCGCTGGGCGGCCACGGCGAGCACGTGACGAAGCGGTCAGAACTGGACACCGCGCTCGAGCGCGCCTTTGCCTCGGGGCTGCCCAGCCTGGTCAACGTCGCCATCGAGCCCACCGAGGCGCCGATCGTGCGCCGCAACGGGGCTCCGGCGCCCACTGGGCACTAGCCCGCCGTCGGCTTGGGCTTCGCCTGGACGTAAGTGCCCGGCCACGGCACGTCGACGCCGAGCTCCGCGGCGGCGTGGAGCGCCCAGTAGGGGTTGCGCAGCAGCTCGCGGCCGAGGGCGACCAAGTCCGCACGACCACTTTGCACGACCTCGTCGGCCATCCGGGCGTTCTCGATCAGCCCCACCGCGATGACCGGCCCTCCGGCCACGCGGCGGATGGTCTCGGCCGCCGGCAACAGGTAGCCGGGATAGACCTTGGGAACGCTGGGCGTGACGCCGCCGGCGCTGACGTGGATCAGGTCGGCGCCCGCCTCCCGCAGACACCGCGAGCCAATGGCCATGTCGTCGGCGGTGTTGCCGCCGTCCACGAAGTCGGTGCCGGAGATGCGCACCGAGATCGGCATCCAGTCCGGAATCGCTTCTCGCACGGCGGCGACGACCTCGCACGGCATGCGAGCGCGATGCTCGATTCCGCCGCCGTATTCGTCGTCGCGCTGGTTGGTGAGCGGCGAGAAAAACTCGCTGAGCAGATATCCGTGCGCGGAGTGAATCTCGATCGCCTGGAATCCGGCCTCAACCGCGCGGCGCGCGGCGGCTGCAAAGGCCGCAACGACGCCTTGGATTTCTGAAACGGAGAGACTCATCGGCACGCGCCAGCCGGCATCGAACCGTAACCGGCTCGGCGCCACGAGGCGGTGCCCGGAGTGCCCGCGCTCGTCGTAGTAGGCCTTGCGCCCGGCGTGGCCGAGCTGGATGCCGATCACAGCGCCCTGCGAGGCGCAAAAGGCCGCGATGCGACGCAGCGGCTCGATCTGGGCGTCGTCCCAGAGGCCCAGATTGACCGGATAGATCACGCCCCGGGGTTCGACGGCCGTGACCTCGGTGAAGATCAGCCCCACGCCCCCGACCGCGCGCGAGCCGTAGTGCACCACGTGCCAGTCGCCGGCAGCACCGCCGTCCACGGCCGCCAGCTGGTCCATTGGGGCCATCACCACGCGGTTGCGCAGCGTGACGCCGCGGACGCGCAACGGATCGAACAATCCGGGCATTGGTTGCTCACAGAGAGAGGGGCGGCGGATTCTAGTGGGCGGGCCGCGCCAAAGCGTCGCGACGCTCGCTGGTCGCCGCCGCCGGGCGCCCACTAGGGGCGCCCCCTACACGGAGGACCCTCGCGACGCCCGCGGGCACCGGCCGGATACCATTGCGCCGCGTGGCGCAGCGGGAGAAGTGACACGGACAACAGCCAGCCGGTGCTCGAGTGCCGCGACCTGCGCAAGAGCTTTGGCGAACTCACGGCGGTGGATGGTGTGAGCTTTCACATCGCCGCCGGCGAGACCTACGGCCTGCTGGGCCCCAACGGCGCGGGCAAGACCACCAGCATCTCCATGGCGGTGGGCCTGATGCGCCGTGACGGCGGCCAGGTGCTGGTGGACGGCGAGCCCCTCGATCCCGGCACCACGAGCCTCAAGGCCAAGATCGGATTGGTTCCGCAAGACATCGCCGTCTATCCGGACCTGACGGCGCGGGAGAACCTGCGGTTCTTCGGCCGCCTCTACGACATGCCGCGCGCGGAGCTGCGTCGCCGCGTGGACGAGGTGCTCGAGATCATCGGGCTCAGCGACCGTGCAGACGATCGCGCCGACACCTTCTCCGGCGGGATGAAGCGCCGGCTCAACATCGGCATCGGGCTCTTGCACGCCCCGCGCCTCCTGGTGCTCGACGAGCCGACCGTCGGCGTGGATCCGCAGAGCCGCAATGCCATTCTCGAGAGCATTGAGCAGCTGGGCCGCCAGGGTCTGGCGGTGCTCTACACGACGCACTACATGGAAGAAGCCGAGCGGCTCTGCGACCGCATCGGCATCATCGATCGTGGGCAGATCAAGGCCGAGGGCACGCGCCGGGAGCTGGCCCAGATCGTGCGCGAGCACGACCGCGTGCGCCTGAGCGCCAGCGGTTCGCTGCACGCCGGCGCGGAGGCCATTGGGTGCATCGCCGGAGTGCAACAGGTCGACGTGGTCGACGGCGGCATCGACGTGCTGGTCGAGCAAGCCGGCAACTCGCTGACGGCGATGCTGTCGGCGCTGGACGAGGCCGGCGTGTCGATCACGGGCGTTGAGATCGACGAGCCGAATCTCGAAGCCGTATTCCTGCATCTCACCGGGCGCTCGCTGCGGGACTAGGCATGCGGTCCGCCCTGGTCATCGCGGCGAAGGATCTGCGGCAGCGCGCCCGGGACCGCTCGGTGTACGTGTTCGCCATCGCCGCCCCTCTCGGCCTGGCGGCCATCTTCGGCTTCGTCTTCAACCCCATCAGCGACGCCGACTTCACGGCGACGTTCGCCGTGGCCGACATCGATCAGGGGCCGCTCGCGGCCCCGCTGGTGGACGGCGTGCTCGGTGGTCTCGCGGAAGACGGAAACGTCAACCTGGTGCGCACCGCGAGCGCGGAAGAGGCCACGCGCCTGGTTGAGGGCGACGGCGAACGCGCCGACCAGGACGTGGACGCGGCCATCATCATTCCGGCTGAGTTCTCCGCCCGCGTGCAGACCGGCCGGCCGTCGGAGCTCCGCGTCATCCAGAACGTGAACTCGACCCTCGCGTCGACCCTGGCCCTGGCGATCGTCCAGGAATACGCCCGGCAGCTCGACTACGTGCAGGGAGCGGTGGTAACCGTGGTTTCGTCGGATCCCGCGCGCCTGGCCGACGCGGCGGCGATCGCGCAGCGTGCCGGGGACACACCTAGCCCGGTTTCGGTGCGGGACGTCTCCGCGACCATCAAGCAGCTGGACAACACGACGTTCTATGCCGCCGGGCTCGCCACGTTTTTCTTGTTCTTCACGGTGACGTTCGGCGTCAACAGCCTGCTGGAAGAGCGCCACGCGGGCACGCTGAGCCGCTTGCTGGCGGCGCCCCTGCCGCAGTGGTCGATCATCCTCGGCAAGGCGATCACGGCGTTTGGCCTGGGCCTGGTGAGCATGCTGATCCTGATCGTGGGCACCAGTTTCATTCTGGGCGCCGATTGGGGCAATCCCGTCGGCGTGGCGCTGCTGGTCGTGGCGGCCACGGCGTCGGCCATCGGCGTGATGGCCATGGTGAGCGCATTGGCGCGAACGTCGGAGCAGGGCGCGGTGTTCTCGTCCATCGCCGCCGTTGTGCTGGGAATCCTCGGCGGGACGTTCTTCCCGATCAATCAGGCCGGCGGTGTGCTCGCAGGCCTTCGCTATGCCGCGCCGCACGCCTGGTTCCTCCAGGGGCTGGGCGATCTGGCCGGCGGCTCGATCGGCGTCATCGTGCCCGCGATCGCGGCGCTGCTCGTGTTCACCGCCGTGACTTCGGGGATCGCGCTGGCGCTGCTCCGGCGGAGGCTCAATCCATGAAGGCGCTCGCGATCGCCGGCTCGAATCTGCGTCGCTTCGCGCGCGAGCGCAGCAACGTGTTCTTCGTCCTCATCCTCCCCATGCTGCTCATCCTGGTGCTGGGCTCGGTGTTCGGACGCGGATTCGAGCCGCGCGTGGGCCTGGTGGCTCCGGGAACCGGCGACCTGACGAGTGCCTTGGTCGAAGGCCTCGAGGCGCACGAGGGATTCGAGGTGAATAGGCACGACGATCGCGACGCCGTGGTTCGCGCCGTCGAGCGCGGCGAGTTGGAGGCCGGCCTGATCCTTCCGTCCGACTACGACGACGCCATTCGCACCGGCAACGCGGTCGAGGTCGACTTCATCGCGCGCCCGGGACAGGATTCGCTGAGCATCCGCCGCACCATCGACGCGCTGCTGGCGGAGCAGATGGCGCTGCCGCGCATTGCCGGATTCGTCGCCAAGGAGGCCGGGATTCCCTATGACCAAGCGGTGGCCCAGGCGTCCGCCGTGACCGGCGAAACCGCCGGCGTGCAGGTCGAGTCGACGGTTGCCGGAGAGTCGTTCATCGGCCGCCGCAGCTGGGGGCAATTCGATCTCGGCGCCCAACAGCAGCTCATGCTCTTCATGTTTCTCACCTCGCTTGCGGGGTCGGCCGCGCTGGTGCAGACGCGGCGATTGGGCATCGCGCGCCGCATGTTCGCCACGCCCACGACCGTGCGCACCATCCTGCTCGGCGAGGGCCTGGGACGATTCGGGGTCGCGTTAGTGCAGGGCGTCTACATCATGCTGGGCACGATGCTGATCTTCGGCGTGCGCTGGGGCGATCCGCTCAGCGCCGTTCTGATCGTGCTCGCGTTCGGCCTCGTCGGCAGCGGGGCCGCCATGCTCATGGGCGCGCTGTTCAGCAACGACCAACAGGCGGCGCCGGTGGGCGTGTTCCTGGGACTGGGCACCGCGGCCCTCGGCGGCTGCATGATGCCGCTCTATGTGATGGAGCTATTTGCCCCCGCCGTGTGGACCGTGGCGCACGTGATGCCGCACGCCTGGGCGCTGGAGGCATTCGAGGTCCTGGCGATCCAAGACGGCGGCGTGGGCGACGTGCTGCCGTTCCTCGGCATCCTGCTCGGCTACGCGGCAGCGTTCTACGTGCTGGCCATCTGGCGACTGCGGGTGGTCCTCACCCGCTAGGCGCCAGCCTCGGCGCGGCTACCGCCCGATGCTCCGCAGGTATTCGCGCGAGATGCGCGCCCGTTCGCGCGGCGGCTGATCCACCAGGCGTCCGCCGTGGCAGACGACCCAGCCGTCGAACTGAATGTCGTCGAGGGTGTCGAAGATCGCCGGAATACTGGGAAACAGGTCGCCGCCACCGACGTTGACGTAGCGCCAGCCGCGGTAGTCCTGCAGGTGGACGTAGGACAGCCGCTGGGCGAACTCGCGCAGGCACTCGCACGCGTCCCAGCCGATGAGCTGCGCGTGCGACACGTCGATGCACAGCTCGAGGTCGGGGGCCGCGTCCAGGACCTGACGAATCTCCGGCTCGGTCTGAACGAGCTGCCCGGTGTGAAAGTGAAATACGACGGTTGCGCCCCGGTCGGCGCCGAACTTCCGCAACGCTTCCGCCGCCGCCGCGAAGCGGTTGATCTCATCGGTGGACGGCGGACGATTCTCGGGCCGCTCCGGCGCCATGATCACGAAGGCGTCCGCGCCGACGTCCGCCGTGAACTCGATGCGCCGGCAGTTGGCTTCGAAGACCGCCGGATCATCGGCGAAATTCCAGTCCCGCCCGCACACGCCGGCCACCGGCAGTCCGGCTGCAGAGGAGACTTCGGACACGCGCTTCGCCGAGCCGAGCCAGTCGAGCGACTGCCGCACCTCCCAGCTGTCCCAGCCGGTCTGCTTGATCTCGGCGAGCATGCGCTCGAGGTCCGGCGTGGATCCAAACTCCAGCGTGTTGTAGGCAAGCTTCATGGCAATCTCAGCTCCGCGGATTGCTATGCATTCAGAATGAGCTGCACGGTCACGTCGGTGAGGCGCCGGAGCTCGTCGTGCGGCATCGACTCGGCGACCGAGTGCACGTCGAGATACCCGACTGACAAGATCGCCGTCGCAATGCCCTTTTCGTTGAAGTTCTGCGCGTCGCTGCCGCCGTAGGTCGAGATATGACGCGGCGTTAGCCCGGCGGCGGCGATGGCGGTGTCGGCAAGCTGAATGGCCGGGTGGTCGTCGGCAAAGCTCGTGGCCTTGAAGCGGCCCCGCTGGGTGTAGTCCACGCGACCTCCGAGGTCCGCCGCGGCGTCCTCGCAGGCCTTGCGCATGGCCGCCATCTGCCGTTCGAGGGCGTCCTGGTCGAGGCTGCGCGCCTGCCCGACGAGCTTGCACTCCGGCGGCACGATATTTGCGGCCTGGCCGCCCGAAACCACGCCCACGTTGGCGACCGTGACGTCGTCCACCTGCCCCAACGGCATGTTGTCCACCGCGCGCGCCTGCATGGCGATGGCATTGATCCCGTCACCCGCGGCGATGCCCGCGTGCGCGGCCCTGCCGTGAAAGACCGCCTCGAAGCCAAACGAGCCGGCCTGGTGGGTGACGAGATCGCCGACGGGACCGCCCGCATCGAGGACGAATGCCACGCGCGACTCGATGTCGTTCGGGTCAAAGGCATCGGCCCCAAACTGCCCCACGTCTTCGCCCACCGTAAGGACCACTTCGATCGGGCCGTGGTCCGCTCCGGCGTCATGGACCGCCAGCACCGCCTCGATGATGGCGGCCACGCCGGCCTTGTCGTCGGCTCCGAGCACGCTCGAACCGTCGGAGTAGACGGCGTCGTCCTTGACCACCGGACGCATATCGGGCGTGGGCTGCACCGTGTCCATGTGGGCGTTGAGCATGATCGGCGCCGACGGCTTGCCCTTGGCCGGCCACTTGCCGATGAGGTTGCCGATCTCGTCCTGCGAGCAGATCACGCCAACGTCCTCCAGCAGCGGCTGCAGGATCGCCACCACCCGGTTCTCGTTGCCCCAATAGCTGTCGACGCTGAGGATGTCGACGAAAATCTTGAGCAAGCGGTCAGGGTCGATGGCGACCGGGCCGGTTGGCGTTGTCATGGCGAGGGTTGTCTCCAGGCGTGCGCGTGCCGCAGCTTGCCGCGTAGTGTGGCATTCAACTGGCTACGGCGTGCGCAGCTCACGGTCGTGAGCCGCAGGCGTCAGAATCCTGGTGCGAGGCCGGCGGCGGGCCTCGTCGATCAGCGACAAGACCCATTCAGCGCCATTCGGGCCGAAGCTCTCAAATCTTCGCCGGATTGAGTCATCGCGCCACACCAGGGCCTCCAGTTCACTCAACGACCGGAACCGTTGCCGCGGCGGCCGCCTCTACGAGGCCAACATCGAGGGTCCCGAGAGTCGCGCGATGCCTTCGCGCCAGCTCCAGGTAAGTGGCGTCGTAGATCGATATGTGATGTGAACGTGCAAGCGCCACCACCGCGTCCAAATCGGGCTCGGCGTCGGTGACAACCGACAACTGTCGCAGGGCGTTCAGCCGGTCGCTCATCCCGTTCGCCGTCAGGCGGCCGCAGCGCTCGGCGGTGACGAGCGCGTTTCGCACTTCAAGATGCCAAAGCTGCGGCACGAGCGCTCCGTCGCGCGATACACGCTCTGCCACGCGCAGGGCGCGTGGATCGAGCTCATCGTCCAGAAGCCAATCGCAGGCCACGGACGCATCGAGAACGAGTGTGCTCACATGCGATGCCCGGCATGACGTGCAGCCTGGATCTCGGCCCTCGACATTCCAGTCGGTTGCCATTGCGAGCGGGCCTGCATGAGCCGATCCATGGACTCCCGCCAGCGGGCGCGTTGCCCGATGGGCACTGGAGTGAGATGAGCAACCGCCGTGCCATGACGAGTGATCGCGATGGTTTCGCCGCTCTCCACCTGCCGCAGAAGCTCGGCCAGATGCGCCTTGGCATCGGTTGCTCGCACCTCGCGCACGACGAACTCACCAACTGGTTATTATGACCATTCCAAGCTATCACACCGGGGCGCCATGAATCACTGCGGCAATCCGATGATGGGGATGGACTAGGCAGCGACTGCAATGCAATCGTAGGAGAAGGCCGTGACACTTCCGCCAGGTGATCCGAGAGGCCAGCGTGAGCAAAGACGGTCGTGACGAAGGATTGAAGCAGCATCAGCGCATCGGAGCCGCTGAAAATCAGAGGCCCGACAAGCAAGCGCCCCGGAACACGCTGCGGTCCTTGCCGGACGATGCGACCTCGGCGAATCCGGACCTCGGCAGTTCCATTCGCGCCCGATTTGCGCCTCTCGGTGGCATCGAACTGGAGTTGCCGCCGCGTGAGCTCATTCGCAATCCGCCTCATTTCAACTGATCGTCCGGTGGCCACGCCAGCGGGCAAAGTCCTCCAAGGTTGCGGCGTCGACGTGATCGGCCCCTGGGCCGCGGACGGCTGACCGGTGCCGACCATGTACGACGTCGTGATTGTCGGCGCTGGCGTGATGGGCAGCGCGACGGCCTATTGGCTCAGCCGGGCGGGCAAGCGCGTGGCGCTGCTGGACAAGTACAGCCCCGGCCACGTGCGGGCGTCGTCCGCCGACGAGTCCCGCATGGTGCGCTACCAGTACCGCGGGCAGACGCTCTACACCGAAATGGTCGCCGCGGCGGTGGAGCTGTGGAAGGAGTTCGACCGCCGGATGGGCACCGGCTTCTACCGCGAGCAGGGCGCCCTCGCCTTGCAGGCCCAGCCCGACAATCCGCCGTTCATGGAGGGCTACGAGGGGCTGCTCGAGCTCGGCTACGAGCCGCAGTGGCTCGACGGGGACGACGTGCGGCGGCGGTATCCCCACTTCACGAACATCGACTCCGGGTACCTGCTGGAGGGCCTGGGCGGCTATGTGGCCGCGAGATCCGCGACGCAGGCGCTTGCCGAAGCGGCCGCGGAGCTTGGCGCCGACCTGCGGACCGGCGCCGAGGTTGCGGAGTTGCGCGAGTCAGGCGGCCGCGTCACGCGGGCGATCACCCGAGACGGGCGCGCGTTCGAAGCCGAGGTCTTCGTGATTGCCGCGGGACCGTGGACTCCGAAGCTGCTGCCCGAGCTTTCGATTCCCATTCGGTCCACCGCCGAGCGGCTCCACTTCCTCACGCCCCCCGACCGCGACGCCTACTCGTATCCCCGACTGCCGCCATTTTTTGTAATGGACACGAACTTCTACGGGTTTCCGGTGCACTGGCGCGGCTGCGTGAAGGTGGCCGACGACACCATCGGCGCGACGTTCGATCCCGACCGCGACCGCGAGCACGACGACCCCGAAGCACTGGCGAAGCTGCGGGACTTCCTGCGCCGCCACATGCCCGACCTCGGTGAGGCGGAGGTGGTCTACAGCAAGACCTGCACCTATTCCATGACACCCGACTCCGACTTTGTGATCGACTTCTTGCCGGATCGAGAAAACGCCATCGTGGCGGCGGGATTCTCGGGACACGGATTCAAGTTCGGCATCCTGATCGGCCAGACATTGGCGGACCTCGCCGTTCGCGGCGCCACGCGCTGGGACCTGACGCGTTTTCGCTTGGACCGCGAACCGGTTTCCATGAACGGGCACTGGTAGCGCCGGCACTCCTCACCGGCGATCAGTCGTCGCGCCAGACCTCGCCGAAGAGCCGCAGCCAATTCCCGCCCAGGATCTTGCGCGCCGCGTCTTCGCTGTAGCCCCGCCGCAGCAGGCCCTCGGCCACGTTCACGAATTCCAGCGGATTGGCGAAGCCCTGCAGGAGACGGAAGGGTTGCGGCACGTCGCCTGAATCGAGATAGGGCTCGCGGCCATGCGACGCCCCGATCCAGTCGAACCACTCGAGCGATCGTCCCATGCAGAAGTCCGTGCCGATGGCCACCTGGTCGTCGCCGACCATGTCCACCAGGTAGTCGACGGCATCCAGGTAGTCGTCCAGCGTCGAGTCGTAGCCATGGCGGTGGTGCGCCGGAAACGCATTGGCGCCGACGATGCCGCCGCAGCTGGTGAGAGCGCGAATCGCCTCGTCGGTCTTGTTGCGGGGATAGTCGGTCTGAGAGCGCGCGTTGGCGTGCGTGAACGCCACGGGCTGCTCCGAGTGCTCGATTGTCTCCAGCACCGTGCGGTCGCCCACGTGCGAGAGATCGATGAGGATGCCCAGCCGGTTCATCTCGCGAATCGCCGCCAGGCCGATGACGCTCAAGCCGTCGTCATGGCGCTCCCAGCAGCCGTTGCCGAAGAGGTTCCGCTCGTTGTACGTGAGTTGGACGATGCGCACCCCGAGCGCGTGGAATAGGCGGAAGCGCCGCACGTCATTGCCCACCGGCGCGGCGTTTTGCCAACCCAGAATGATGCCGGCGCGCCCTTCAGCCTTGGCGGCGTGAATGTCGGCCACGCAGCGCACCGGGCGGATGTAGTCCGCAGAGTCGTCGAACCAGCGCAGCCAGGCGGTGATGTTGGCGAGGGTTTCCTCGAATCCCTCCCAAATCGCACAGGTGGCGTTGACGGCCGTCACTCCTCCGTCGCGCAGATCGCGGAAGACCTGCTCGTCGCCCCAGTTGCTGGTGTCGAGACCGTCGATCACGACGGCTTCGCCGAAGAGGCGGCGGGCCGCGGCGCTTGCGACCCATGGTTCAGTCGTCATGGCGTTCTCTTTCTCGGTCGGCCTCATCGGTTCACTCGCCGTGGGCGAGGATAGCGGGCTTCCGACGGGCCGGACGATTGCGAGGTGCGCGCCTGGTTTCCAGCTTCGGCTGGTCTGGCAAGGCCGGCAGAAGTCCAGAATCAAGCCGAGGCATTGACCCAGTCGGCATCGGCCGCACGCCGAAGTACGCCTTTCGAGACCTCATTTCTGTAGTACTCTGGCGCCCGCATCCGCCGCGGGCGAGAGCAGCCTTACGACGGCTGCTCAGAGGGGATTCGAACATGGTGCCGACGAAGGGGTCTGTCGCCGAAGTACTCACGCCAGCAAGCGCCCAGACGGCGCTTCGCTTGATGTCAATGGCAGCCGTCGCGGCGTTGCTCGCCATGGCGTTCACGATGTTTGGCGCCGGACGGGTCTCGGCGGGCCACCCGGATTGCCAGTTCGTGCTTGGCTTCGAGGCGCTTCAGGCCGCCATTCCGGACGCCGTTGGCGACTGCCTGGAGAACGAGAATCACGATCCGAGCGACCGGATTACGCGCCAGCAAACCACCCGCGGGGTCTGCAGCAGCGGCTGAGCATCGAGCGGTTCCCCTGGGAGCCGGCATCGATGGCCGTTGGCGCCGACGCCGAGGCAGACGCGCAGACGATGGCGTATGTTTCGGCGGCCATTGCCAAGTACGACGAGGACGGCCTGGCGGCCACCGTCGAGTTCTACAACAGCGAGGCGAGCATCGAGGGCGATCGCTCGCTGCTCATGGTCGACCGATCAAGCTTGACCGTCTTAGTCGCGCCAATCTTCGGCAACCTGGTTGGGGTGACGCTGCCACCCGCTCACTCACTGACCCGGCTTGTCCGCGGCGTGGCCGATAGCGGGTGGGTCAATCACTTGCAGACGAATCCCGCGACCGGCCAGCGCGATTCCAAGCGAAGCTACTTCGTGCTCCACGACGGCGTCGTCTTTGGATCTGGACACTTCTCGGTCCGGGCGAACCTCGCGGGAATCATTCGCGAGTACGTGAGCAACGCCATCGGGCACTACCAGACGGAAGGCCTGGACGCGACCATCGACTTCTACAACAGCCGCGAGAGCGTTGACGGCGAGCTGTACCTGTTCCTGATGGATGCCGACGACATCTATCTCGCCCATCCGATCTTTCCCCACCTGATCGGCACGGACGTGAAGGACGTCGTGGGATCCAACGGCTATGAGCTCGGGATCGAGATCGCCAAAGCCACTGCCGAGGGGCACTGGGTCGAGTACTTGTGGCCCAACCCGGTGACGGGTCGGGAAGAGCCCAAGACCACCTGGGTGGTTCGGCACGAGGGTCTGATCTTTGCCTCCGGCTACTACACGCCGGATCCCATGGCAGAGCCACCGGCTTGGCTCAACGCGGATCCGCGCGAATACACGGTCGAGTACGTGCAGCGGGCCATCGCGCGTTACGAGCGCGACGGCCTGGAGTCGATGACGAACTTCTACAACAGCACGGCGGCCTTCGAAGGGCAGTTCTACCTGTTCGCGATGGATGCGAACGACATCTACTTCATCCATCCGCTCTTCCCGCGTCTGATCGGCACCGACATCAAGGACGTTGTCGGGTCTGACGGGTTTGAGCTCGGGAAGGCGATCGCGGAGGCGACGGAGGAAGGCATCTGGGTCGAATACCTGTGGCCGCACCCGGTGACGCTGCAGGAAGCCCCCAAGGTCACCTTTGCCATCCGACACGACGGACGGATCTTCGCCTCGGGCTACTACCCGGCGGCCGAGGACCCGGAGGCGCACACGATGGCCTACGTGCAGGCGGCGATCGATCGCTACGAGGCCGACGGCCTGGAGGCAACGGTTGCCCACTACAACACCTCGGAGAGCTTTGACGGCGCCTCGTTCCTGTTCCTCGTCGACGAGAACGACCTCTACCTGGTGCACCCGTTGCTGCCGCAGCGGATCGGCACCGACGTGAAGCTGCTGCGGGCGCGCGGGCTCGACGGCGTGGTGTTCAACTACGGCGAACAGATTGCCGGCGTGACCGAGGAGGGACGCTGGTTCCACATCTTGCGTCCGTCGGCGCAGGGCACGGGCAGCGCGGCGCACGCGTGGGTAATTCGACACGACGGCCTGATCTTCGGGTCGGCGTACTTCGACGATGAGTAGCGCCTAGGCGGACGCTCGGCGCGGTCGAGCGTCCGATTGAGCACCGGGCCGGCGGTCGACACCGCCGGCCCGGTGCTTTCTCGTGCAATGGAGACCTGTGCATCGTTGGTCATCAACCCTTGCCCAAGCCTCGAATCACCCTGGCCCCCGAATCAAGTACGGGCAAGCTCCGACCCTTTCCCATCAAGAAGCCTTTGCGAAATCCGGTAGGGGCGAGCTTTAGACCCTCCGACGCCAAACATCCGGCGCTCCTTCAGACTCGACCGGACTGGATTCCGGCTTTCGCCGGAACGACGAATGGGACTAGCCAAGGTCTCCTAGGTGGGGCAGACACGCGTCGGGGGACTTGCCGAAGGCCGAGTCCCGAGGAGGCCGATCGCTATCCGCGGTGTTTGCGGCCGCGGCGGCAGGCGCCTATTGCTCGACGCGGCAGGTGGTCACGTCGACGCCATGGTATTTGCGATGGTGGACCGAGGACGCAAAGTGCCGCAGCAGCCTTGTCGACAGCTGCTGCGCGTCGTCAAATCCCGCGTGGTCGCTCACCAGGGCAAGCTGATCTTCGATGTTGCCGTCGATGTCTTCCCGCGAATAGACCACCAGCTCGACCTCGGCGGCGTTGCCGTCCGCGTGCACCGAGGCCACCAGTCGGCGCCCGTGATCGGTCTCACCGTCGTCGCCTTGCTCCAGCAGAGTGAGCACCGCCTCCTCAACCGCCAGGTTGAGGCGCGTCGTTGCCGAATCGCTCCATTTGTTCTGTGACGCAAAGCGACCCAAGAACGCGCCAATGTCCGCCAAGGCCGCATGGGACAAGTCCGCGTGCAGCTTGCGTGGCCAGAGCCCACGAAACTCCGTGACCGCAGTCATGACGATCGCCGTTACCGCGCCGAGGATCACCGTATTTCCGACGAGTTCACTCCAAATGCCTTCGCTCAGCTGGCCGATGCTGCCTGCCGAGAGGCCGAGCACCAGCGACACGCCCGTGATAACGGACTTCCTATTGTTCAAGGGACCAGAAAACACCCACTTCGCGCCCTCGATAAAGAGCAGCCCGAACACCATGATGTAGACGGCGCTCACGACTGAGTTCGGCGTTGCGGCGAGAGCGGCAATCACCTTCCCAAACGGTGCGATCAGGAGCGTGAGCACGCCGAGATAGATTCCGACGGTCCTGGCGGCAATGCCGGTGAATCCGATGTACACGGCAGTGGACGACCATGGCGCCGACACGGGCAACGTGGCCAGGAGCCCGGTAAGCAGCGTCGTGCCCCCATAGACGTTCAGGCCGCTTTGGATCGTCCTGAAGTCCAGCGCACGCGGCTCACGAAATGAGGCGCGCTTGATGACTGAAAGATCGCCGACGACCTTGAGGAACGCCGTGAGCTTTACGATCAAGAACGCCGGTAACATTGACCAAAACCTTGCTCCGAAGTCGAACTCCCACTGTGGCCATTCAAGGTCCCCAAAGCTCAACCAGGAAGCTTCCTCCAACGGCCCGCTGTCATACAGTCCCATGGGAATGGCCACGGCCAACCCCGCAGCAACCGCGATTGGCAGCGTCCACACACGCCGCGCGGCCGAGACCTGCACGGCGCCCCACAGGCCGGCGCCTAGCGCGACAACTCCCGGAATGACGACAACCGCCGTCTGATCTTGGGATTGAGCGATCGTCCGGTCCACGATAAATGGAACAGCGGAAACGGCCACGAGCATGATGATGATTCCGCTGACCGTGGGCGTGAATATTCGTCGCAGCGACGAGAGGCGCGAAACAAGGACGAATTGCAAGAGCGTCGACGCGATGACCAGGGTTGCCAGCAGGCCCGGACCGCCTTCGGCGAGCGCCAAGACCGACATCGCCAGCAGCGGGACGTTCAAATTCGTGACAACCAGCCCCCCCGAGCCCATATGGCGATACGGGAAGGCATGCAGAACCATGCTCAAGCCGGAGATTGCCAGCCCGGTAAACGTGACCCAGGCCAGATAGCTATCCGATTCGCCGGAAGCTCGAACGACGAATGTCGTAAGCAGGATGATGCTGATCGTATTGGGTACGAATATAAGGAGCGCCGCACCAAGGGCCTGCCGGAAGGGAGGCTTTTCGGCCGGCTCGTATCGCATATTCTTCACCCAGCTCGATGCATCGGGCGTGATTCGGAGGCTACGAGGCTAGTCGACGCTTCCTGAGCTCCGGCGAATCGTATCAGCAGCATTTGGACCTGCGCGCCGCACAGGCTCGACTTGCCGCATCCATTCCGCCGGCCGAAACGACCGCACGGATGCGCGGCTGTTCGCAACCGCGGCCAATCGCCACAACAGTCAAGGTCTGCGTTTCAGCGGATCTAACGGGCAGAGTCCTCCAGCGCGTTCGCGGCGGCCTCGATGTCCGAGGCGTCGTTGAAGGCGTGGAAGGAAAATCGCACGGCGGTAAAGCCATAGGCAGCCCGGCACAGGATGCGGTGGGTCTTGAGGCAGTGCTCGGCTAGCGGCATTCCTGGCACGCCCTCAAGGCCGACCGTGAAGATCCCCGATCGAGCGGCGCCCTGGTCGGGCGTCTTGATTTGCGCGCCCGGCACGTCGCCAAATGCACGCCGGGCATCGGCGGCGAGCACGGCGCTGCGCTGCTGAATGGCCTCCAAACCCAGGTCATTCACCAGCTGAATCGAGGAACGCCAGGCGGCATACAGCGCATACGGCCGCGCACCAAACTCATAGCGCTCTGCCGTCGGGTGAAAACCAAAGCTGCCCGGAGGGAATTCGGCCTCGGTGACCGCTCCGCCGCCGCTTCCCGATGGGTGGAGACGTTCCTGAACATCGCGCCGCACGTACATGGCGCCGATGCCGTATGGACCCATGCTCCACTTGAAGGCCGGGAAGGCCATGACGTCGCAATCAAGCTGGCGCACGTCGGTGGGACGGGCGCCGAAGGACTGCGCGGCATCCACCACGGTCACGATTCCACGTTCCCGGGCCAGGGCGGACACGGCGTCAACCGGCAGCACGACGCCGCGCTCGGTGGTGACGTGGCTCAGGCAGATCGCGCGCGTGTTGGCCGTCAGCACCGCCTCCAGGTCTCGCAGGAACGAGTCGTCGTCGCCGTCGACTTCGATCGCGACCAGCTCCAGACCCAGGCGATCCCGCAGCGTGAGCCAAGGCAGATAGCCGCTCGGGTGCTCCTCGGCGGTGAGGATCACGCGGTCGCCTCGCTGCAACTCGAGCGCGGCGGCGACCCATGAGATGGCCTCGGAGATTGCGCGGATAAGCGCGATCTCGTCCGAATCCGCGCCGATCAGCGCGGCAATCTCACCGCGCAGCGCGGCCAGCTCCGCCGTGTAGACCTGATACAGCTCGGGATTCGTGGTCGTCATGACCGCTTCGCGGTCGTAGAAAGCCTGCTGCAAGTCGAGCGTGACCCGAGGCGTGGGCGCCACGCCGCCGGAATTCAGGCAACGGTAGTGGCGCAGGGCAGGCAGCGCCTCGCGCAGTTCGACGAAGGCGTTGATGTCAGTCATTGGCTTCGATTATGTCAACCATCGGCTCGCGCCCTGCGACTCACGAATTCAACCACTGCGCGAAACCTCCGGCGAAATGCCCACAGTAGAGTAGGCGGCGCTTCGACGATTCCCCAAATTGAGACCGCACGCCGTCATCCGGGGGCATTGCACGCGCCTCGGGAGTTCAGTCGCAAAGACGCGGTAGCGCCGGTTGGATTCGCGCCGGAGCCGGCACCGGGGATCGCGGCTATCCGCCGCCACGACCAGACCTCTCTGGTCTGACCCGATTGACTCTCCGCATCGGCCGGTCACGTCGATCGATGACATATTCCTGCGACATTTCGCCCCTATCGTCATCAGCGTGAAGGATGATTCACGAAGGGAGCGAGGAGATGCGCTTCAAAGAGTTGATGACGAAGTTTGTTCCGGCTGGGGCGATCCTGGGCACCCTGCTCGGCGCAGGGGTCCTGATCAGCTGTGGTGGCGCCGGCGCCGCCAACGGCCCGGCGACCGGCAGCGTGGCCGCAGGTCAAGTGGCCGGGCCGTCGGGCGGCGAAGCCGCCGGCGAGCATGGCGCCGGTGGCGAATGGGGCGGTGGCGCCGAGGGCGGCGGTGAGGGCGGTGAGGAAAGCAGCGGCGCGAACACGCTGGCGCCGAACGAGACCTTCGACGCCATCCGCGGCGGCGCTCGGCTGATCCTCAGCTACGACGCTGCCAGCAATGCCTTCAAGGGCACGATCGAGAACACGACCGGCAACGTCCTGGACCAGGTGAGGATCGAAGTGCACCTGTCCAGCGGCACCGAGCTGGGCCCGACGACGCCGATCAACCTGGCGCCGGGCGAGGTGGCGACGGTCAACCTGCCGTCGACGCCGGAATCGTTCACCGGCTGGGTGGCGCACGCCGAGGTCGGCAGCGGAGCCGAGGGCGGCCCGTCGGGCGGCGAAGGCGCCGGTGAAGGCGGTGCGGAAGGCGCCGGCGGCGAGGGTCACGGTCCCGGCGGCGAGGGTGGCGGCGCCGGCAATGAAGCGGCTATGGAAGCCGCGATGTCGAGCCCGATCACGCCGCTCGACCAGCCGTGGACCGGTGTTCTTGGCGGGCTGGCGGTTTCCGCCCGCTACGACCCGGCGACCCAGTCGGTCCAGTTCACGGTGCAGAACACGCTGTCGCAGGTTCAGTGCTACGTGCAGTCGGAACCGCACCTGAAGCAGGGGACGACGACCGTGGGCGAGCTTGGTCCTGATGTGATCGGGCATCTGAGCCCCGGTCAGCAGGCAACGTCCAGCGTTTCGGTGGCCAGCGAGCCAAGCCTCGCGGGCGTCGCCTTCGACGGCTACGTGGTTCACCTCGAGGTGTTCGACTGCGGCGGCGCCGGCCCTGTGCCTCACACCGGGGGCGAGGGCGGTGAAGGCGCCGGCGGCGAGGGTCACGGTCCCGGCGGCGAAGGCGGTGGCGAAGAAGGCAGCGGGGCCAATACCCTGACGCCGGACCAGACCTTCGACGCCATCCGCGGCGGCGCCCGGCTGATCCTCAACTACGACGCGGCAAGCAACGCCTTCAAGGGCACGGTCGAGAACACGACCACCAACGTCTTGACGCGAGTGAGGATCGAAGTGCACCTGTCCAACGGCACCGAGCTGGGTCCGACGACCCCGATCGACCTGGTGCCAGGCCAGGTGGCAACGGTCAACCTGCCGTCAACGCCGGCATCGTTCACCGGCTGGATCGCGCACGCCGAGGTCGGCAGCGGAAGCGAGGGCGTGCAACAGGCTGGCGGCTCGAGCGGCGAGGGCGGCGGCGAGCACGGTGGCCGCGGAGAGTCCGGCGGCGAGCACGGCTCGGGCGGTGAAGGGAGCCGAGGCGGCTAGCGTCCATCCGAGTCGGCCCACGGAAGATGCCGAGGTCTGGCGGAACCTAGGGAGTCTTCCACAAAATGGAGGCGGTGCCCGTGCATGGCACCGCCTCCATCTAGGCTGCGATGGAAAGACGGCGCCCCAGAGGATTGGTGATGAACGGCACAGTCTTGATCATCGAAGACGATGCCAGGATCGCGCGCTGGGTCAAGGTGTATTTCGAGCGTGCCGGATTCGCCGCTGAGGTGGCGCATGACGGCCGGGCCGGTCTGGACCTGGCCCGAAATCTGGCTCCGGAGCTGATCATCCTCGATCTCATGCTTCCCCACCTCGACGGCGTGGAACTGTGCAACATTCTGCGACGAGAGTCGGACGTGCCCATCATCATGCTGACGGCACGAGAAGCCCCTGCCGACCGAATTGCCGGGTTGGAGACTGGAGCCGACGACTACATTGTCAAGCCCTTCGATCCCGAGGAAGTCATCGCGCGCGCCGAGGCCGTGCTGCGACGCGCCAAGGGCCGGGTGCAGCGAGTTCTGACATGCGGCCACATCACCCTGAACGAGTCAACCCGCAGCGTGACGGTCGATGAACATCCCGTGACGCTGAGCCAGGCGCAGTTTGCGCTGCTCGCAACGTTCATGCGTCACCCCAACCAGGTGCTCACACGCGATCAGCTGATCGCCTTGGCATTCAACGACGGTTTTCAGGGATTCAACCGGGCCATCGATAGCCAGATCTCGCGCCTCCGGCAGAGGATCAGCCGAGACGGCGCCCAGCCGATTCAGACCGTCTACGGCGCCGGATACCGATTCGTGGTGGAGGACGACTAGTGTCGCTGCGTTGGCGAATCATGGGGGCCATGGTCGCTGTGATCATCCTTGCCATCCTGACCAACATTGGCGTGGCGTATTTCGCAACACAGGCTCGACTGGGAGTCTTCGTAGACGAGATTGGCGATGATGAGGCGCGGCAACTCGCCCAGAATCTGAGCCGGGAATTCACCGCCGCCGGAGACTGGGAAACGGTGGACCGGCCGCTGATCGAGGCCGGGTTTCTCTACCTGGACACTACGCAACAGGCGCGATCGCGAGTGGGCAGAGGGGAGCACGTCGAGCCTTCCGATCACGACCGGATTCGAATTGTCGTCGCCGACGTCGATGGCCGGGTGGTGAAGGACACCTCAGCCGAGTTGTCGCCTGGAACCTTCGCCCCAAACCTGGGCGGACGTCGTGAAACGGTATTCGATGTAGCGACAAATGAGATCGTCGGCTACGTCAATGTGGATGTTGATCGCGAGTTCTTATCGACCGAGTCACATGGGTTTCTCACTACGCTCCTCTCCATCTCTCTCATCGGAGGCACGCTGACTGCCGGCGCTGCCATTCTGCTGGCCGCCTGGTGGTCCAAGCGAGTCACGGCGCCGGTGACGGCGTTGACCGAGGCAACGCAGGGCATTGCCCATGGGAATACGGCGCAGCTGCCCGTCACCTCCTCGGACGAGTTGGGTCGGATGAGCGCGGCTTTCAATCGGATGGCCGCCGCCCTGGAATCGCAACGCGAGCTCCGCCGGCGACTGATCAACGATGTTTCCCATGAGCTGAACACGCCGCTGAGCGTTATCCAGCTGGAGGCGAAGGGGCTCCGCGACGGACTGCAGACGCCGGAGCGCGCGTCCGACCAGATCATCCAGGAAGTCGACCGGCTGCGCGGACTGGCCACCGACCTGAGTTGGCTGGCTGAAACCGACTACGGGGAGTTGAGGCTTTTGCTCGAGGAAAGTTCGACTCTCGAGCTGCTCATCGCGGAGGTGGAGCGCTGGCAGCCGCAATCGCAGGCTCGGCAGGTGAAGCTCTCGCTGCAAATGCCCGGCGGCCTCCCAGACCTGAACCTCGATCGAATGCGCATGAGCCAGGCACTGGGAAACGTCCTGGCCAATGCGCTGCATGCCACCGACGCCGGCGGAAGCATCGTGCTCGGGGCGGAGCTCGATGGCGACGAGTCGCTGGTGATCTCGATCGCCGATGACGGGATCGGCATCGAGGCGGCGGACCTGCCCCATGTCTTCGACCGCTTCTTCCGCACCGATCAGGCTCGAAGTCGTGGGGCGGGTGGCACGGGTTTGGGATTGGCCATCGCCCGAGCCATCGTGGAAGCGCATGGAGGCGAAATTGCCCTGGCAAGCGACGGGCCCGGACACGGTGCAACCGCGACGATTCGCTTACCTCTGAACTCGTGAGCGGCAGCCTCGACCGCGAGTCGTGGATAGTTGACCCACGACACGGCATCGTCCGATTGACAGGCCGTGACGAAGCCCGGGGATTCAATCGCACCGCACCGACGGCGGGTTGCACCGGTACGCGCGGACCTCTTCACGCGGCTCGCGGAGACGGCAAACACTGTGCGGGCCATCACGCTGCGAGAACCATTTGGCGTGTTCACCCACAGGCGACATGGCAGACTGTCGCTGACGAAGTGGACAGCGTCCGGAGGAAAAACCTTGCAGGATCGCGAAGACCTACGGTCCGAAAACGAGCGCCTACGATCTCGGATTTCGCGGCTCACGGACGCAATTCTCCGGATCAGTCAGCACCTGGAGCTCGAGACGGTGCTGCAGAAGATCGCCGATAGCGCGCGATCGCTTACCGACGCGCGCTTCGCCGCGATCACCACCCAGGACGACGCCGGCGAAGCTCAGGACTTGGTCTTTTCGGGTCTGACCGCAATCGAAATCCAAGAATTCTCGGCGATTCCGAATGGCCCGGCCTTGTTTCATTACCTCAGCGGATTGCAAGAGCCACTGCGCACCCGGGATTTCGTCGCCCACATCAGCCTGGCCGGGTTTCCCGACCTCAAGCTGCCGATTGGCACGTTTCTCGGCGCTCAGATCCGTGATCGGGGCAACCAGATCGGCAACATCTACATCGGCGAGAAGAAACGTGGCCAGGATTTTACGCTTGAAGACGAGGAGACCCTTGAGGTGTTCGCCGCCCAGGCGGCGACCGCCATCACAAACGCCCGGCGCTACGGCGACGAACAGCGGGCCAAGGCCGACCAAGCGGCCCTCGTCGACACTTCGCCCGTAGGGGTGCTGGTCGTCGACGCCAATACGCGGGACATCGTGCAGTTCAATGAGGAAGCGCGCCGCATCGGCGGTGGCTTGCTCGGGCGGGGCCGTTCACTCGAACAGGCCCTTTCGCTGTTCACCTTTCGACGCCTGGACGGGCGAGAGATTCCGCGCGCTGAACTGCCCGTGGAGCGAGCGCTCGGCGGCGAGACTGTGCGCACCGAAGAGATGGTCATCCACCGCCCGGATGGTGAGACGGTGACGACGCTCGTGAACGCAACCCCAATCCATTCGGAGGACGGGGAGATTGTGTCGGTCGTGGCCACCATTCAGGACATCACGCCGCTGGAGGAGCTGGAGCGCCTGCGCGCCGAGTTCCTCGGCATGGTGAGTCACGAGCTGCGCACGCCCTTGACCTCCATCAAGGGATCGGCCGCAACCGCTCGGAGCGCCTCGGTCCCACTCGACCCCGCGGAGACGCGGCAGTTCTTTCGCATCATCGAGGAACAAGCCGACCACATGCGGGACCTCATCAACAACCTGCTCGATCTGGCCAGGATCGAAGCCGGCACCCTGTCGGTCGCGCCCGAACCCACGGACGTCGCCGACGTCATTCACGGCGCGCGCGACGCCTTCCTCAGCAGCGGCTACCGGAACAGCGTCGCAGTGTCTGTCGAACCGGACCTCCCCCGGATCCCGCTGGATCGCCAGCGAGCGAGCCAAGTCCTCTACAACCTCTTCTCCAATGCATCGAAATACTCGCGCGAGTGGTCCGCGATACGCGTCACCGCCTCGCTTCAGGACCCGTACGTGGCCGTGAGAGTCGCGGACGAGGGACGGGGAATCTCAGCCGAGCAACTCCCCCGCCTGTTCAGCAAGTTCTCGCGGATCGACTTCGAGCATGGTCCGGAAGTCGAGGGGGCCGGCCTCGGCCTGGCGATCTGCCGCGGCATCGTGGAGGCGCACGGCGGGCGCATCTGGGCCGAGAGCGACGGCGAGGGCCGGGGCACCCGCTTCACGTTTACGCTGCCCGCGGTCGACACGATGGCCGAACCGTCCGCGAGCCCCGCCACGGCGACCGCGCCCGGAGCGTCCGCCGGGTGGGAACGCGTCCTCGCCGTCGACGACGATCCCCAGGTGTTGCGCTACGTGCGCAATGTTCTCTCGGAAGCCGGCTACTCGGTCACCGTCACCAGCGAACCGGATGAATTCGACCGCCTCATCGAGGCCGAGCAGCCGCACCTGGTCCTGCTGAACCTGATGCTGCCCGGCACCAGCGGATTCGAGCTGATCACGCGCATTCCCAACGTGTTCGAAGTTCCGGTCATCTTCCTGTCCGGTCGCGGCCGGGAACAGGACTTTGCCCAAGCCTTCGAAATGGGCGCCGCCGACTATCTGGTCAAGCCGTTTGCGCCAACCGAGCTCGTGGCACGCATCCGGGCGGCGCTGCACAAGCGGTCCGTCTACCGCCAGGCCCAGGCGGTAGAGCCCTTCCGCATTGGCAACCTCACCATCAACTATCTGGAACGCACCGTCACAGAGGCGGGCCGTCCAATCACGCTCACGCCCACCCAATTCAAGCTGCTGGCGGAGCTTTCCAACAATGCCGGACGGGTCCTCTCGCACGACGAGTTGCTCCGAAGTGTCTGGGGGCCGGGCCATTCGGCCGATCAGCCGCTGCTGCGGTCGTTCGTCAAGAGCCTGCGCAGCAAGCTCGGGGACAACGCGAGAGACCCCGTCTACATCTTCACCGAGTCGGGAGTCGGCTACCGCCTGGCAAAGCCGTAGCGGCCGGCGGCGCATCGCCTGACCACGCGGCACCGGCCGCGCGCTCGCGTCCCACCACTGTGCTCCCCTTCACCCGCACCTGACGGATGTCTGAAATGATCGATACGCTCACCACCGCCAAATCCAGTTCCCCCGGGACACCCGGCCTCTCGATCCACCGACGCCGGGATCCCTAGGTGTAGTGACTACACTCCTGACAGTAGCGGAACCTCCGGCGAGCCGTGTTGAAGGACTCCCAGCGTAGGGCCACTCCGACCCGCGGCAATAAGGTCATTCCCATTCATCCAAGCCGAGCAGTTTCCTGCCCAGATCGGTCGAAACGGCAGGCGATTGGGTCCGATGTTCCCAGTCACAAGGATCGCGGGGCCAACCGGGCCCACCGCCTGACGATTCTGCTGGCCTGCGCTCCCGCCACGACTCGATGCGCAATCGCCGCAGCTCCTCATCGTCTTCTTCCGCCCGCCGCGGGATGATGTATCGAGCCAGGCGTGGCTTGTCCGACGTGTTGTGGCCGTTTCCGTGCGCCAG
Source organism: Chloroflexota bacterium (assembly GCA_026708035.1). Classification (NCBI taxonomy): domain Bacteria; kingdom Bacillati; phylum Chloroflexota; species Chloroflexota bacterium. Next base: position 26,155 of record JAPOVQ010000010.1, read on the forward strand.
CAGGCGGTCCCAGACCTTCAGGTCGCCGGCTTTGCCGGCTATTGGCTTGACATCAAGTCCATCAAGGGCCGGGGGCCAGGGATCGCGGTCGGCGCGGTGCTGAATTTCACACCCACCGTGTGCGTTCGCGATGGGGAGGTTCACCCCGTTGATCGTCCCCGCACGCGCAAGCGCGCGGTCGCACGGCTCACGTCAATAGTTCGTGAATTGGCTCCAATTCGAATGCTCCATCTCGGCTACACAACGGGTCGAGACGGAGCAACGCCCATCCGCAACGAACTGAGCCGCCTCGTCCCTCGGTACCAGATCATTGATTCCCGCTTGGGACCAGTGCCAGGTACCCACCTGGGACCAAACGCCCTCTCGGTCGCGCTCACTCGAAGCCTTTCAACCCCCACCTAGCCAGCGGCAGAATCAGACGATCACGACGCCCAATTCGAACCGCCGGGTCTTCCTCGTCAGTTCCTATGGGGAACGTCCGCACGACTCGTATCCGGTTCATCGAGCAATCCGTTCCGCACAGCCCAGACGACGATCTCCTGTTTCGAGCTATAGCCCAGCTTCTCCTGTATCCGATACATGGCGTTCCTGATGGTCAGCGGACTATTGCCTCGAGCCTTGGCAATCTCGGCATACGCCTTGCCGTGCGCGAACATGGTGAGTATTTCACGCTCGCGCGCCGTGAGCTCCTGCGATTGCACCGGGCTGGCCGGTGGCGACGGACTGCGCAGATCGGCAAATACCCGGCGAACGATTTCGATCGGCAACCGCGAGCCGCCTTCAGCAACTTCGCGAACGGCGGACAGGAAGTCTTCCTTCCCCGTGAACTTCTGTAGATATCCGGTAGCACCGGCGGCAACAGCGTTGATCACCGCCTCCTCCTCCGTCGAAGCCGTCAGGATCAGTACACGAGTATCGGGTAGAGCGCTCATGATCTCCCGACATGCTTCGGCGCCATCCATGTTCGGCATGAGCACGTCCATGATGACGACATCGGGAACCAGCTCGACCGCCGCTTTCACCGACTCCGAACCGTCCCCGACTTCTCCAACGACCCTGAAACCGGATGAGTGCTCCAGGATTTCGCGCAGTCCCTGTCGGACGATCGGATGATCGTCAACAAGCAGCACCGTGATCTCTTTCGCTTGCAACTTGTCAATCCCCCTCCATAGCACGCTCTCTCGGAACGCGACAGATGACGGACGTACCGCCACCAGCTTCACCAGATTTCACTGAAAGCGCCCCGCCAATGCGTTCAGCATCCAGGCGCATATTCGAGATTCCATGCCCACGCTCCTCAAAGTCGTCCGGAAGCCCCTTGCCATCATCGACCACCATCAGCTGAACTCGCCCGCGCGAAAACTCCAGATCGACCGTCACATTCGATGCTTCGGCATGACGAAATGCATTCGTCAACGCATTGTGCGCAATCAGAAATAGAACGGAGCGAGTCTCAACATCCAACGACGGTTCTTCCCCATCCTGTTCAAGCTTGGCAGGTACAGACGTGATGGCTGTGAACGTGCGAATATGCGTAGCCAACACATCACTGATCATCTTGCCCTCGAATATTCCTCCCATGTTTAGTGGCCGCCGCAACTCCCACATGGCAGATTTGGCGAGAGCCAACGTCGCCTCCAGCGTAGACATCAACCTCTCGTTTGATTTATCAGCGAGATCAAGAGCCGTCTCGATCCCCAGGCTCACCATATACGCCGACTGCGCTGTCGTATCGTGGATCGTTCGTGAGACGTCCATACGCTCTTCAAAGAGAATACGTTCGCTCCTCACTGCCGCGCGCCTGCGCATTCGTTCGATCCGGCTGATCAGATTCACTGTGATCACTACGATATACATTGCCAATATCCGAGCGAATAGCACCTTCTCATCACCCAAGTTTAGATTGAGACCATCTCCTGCATAAACACTGATCACTGAATACAATATCGCCACGAGGGTCGTCCAAATGACCCATACCACAATCGATGTCGACGCCACCGCAATGAGCGCCAGAGCCGGATAGTAAGCTACAAAGAAGAAGTGCTGGAATCCTCCTCCCACGAAAATTACACTCGAGATCAAGATCGCGTCAATCGCGCTTGCCGCAAACATCCAGCGCCACGTAATTGTCCTTCGCAAGAGGATCCCACCGTGCAACCCGGCATTGAACCCCACAAACACGGTCAGAAGTCCTGCAAGAAGCGCGTACGGATAGGTCTCGTGAGAAGGCCGATATGCAAGCAGCACAACGCAACCAAGCGCGAACGTCCACCTCGCCCAAACCGCTATTGTTGCGGCATGCCTGATTTCATCTGGGTGAGTTCGCGCATTGCCTTCAAGCCACGATCGAATATGGACAGGATATTCCTTCAGCTTAACCACCGCTGCGCTCGGTATTATTCGCGGTTTTGACCGGTGCTTCGCGAGTCACTGATAAAGTAGACGTTCGACTCACGCCACAAATCCAACTCGCGGACAAGGCAACGTGCCCAGACCTAACTTGCGGCGCGGTACGATTCCCCCGGCCAGACTAGACAGTCCTATTCTACTGCGCTCGTCTATATGAGAAAAGGTCTGAACATACCTATCGAAAAAGGTACCCAAAGACCCTGCAGCTAAGGCAAGAAGCCGCAACCGCCGGTTGAGCACGATGCACTCTGCATAGACTTCAACGACCATGGCAATGGAGTACGAGAATCGCGACGCATCGATTGTCCAGGACCAGATTCGAACTCCGAATTGCAGCTATCTTTCCAATTTGAGACTCGGCCACCGTTGGCAAATCTTCAGTAGTAAACTCAACGTTCTCGTCAGTTACCCGAAGCGCAACAGTAGCAATCGATACCGAGCAGGTGAAGGACGCGAGGCCGGGGCAATCGGGACTAGGCGGTCGCTGCAAGCGCTCCTGCACGGCACGCGCAGTCAACGCCAGACGCGACCACTTCTAGTTCACAAAGCGAACGGAGCCGCCTGAATTCGGGCGGGTGGTCTGCGGTCCGACCGGGCCGTGTCGATGCGCCGGGGTGCGTGTTGGATGCCGAGTCTGCAGCGTAGCGCTGGCTGCGGGCAATACAGTGTCGGCCAACCCAGGATGCTGAAGAGTCCGTCGACACGGTTGATCCAGACATCCTGATCGTGGACGCACGGCGACGACCCGCGACCGTCGCGCCGCCACCGCTGATCTTCGGCCGCTGCAACGTCGCCCGGCCCCTTCGCTTCGAATTCTGGAGCCCGCACCCGGAATTGAACCGGGGACCTCGTCGTTACCAAGGATTTCGCTCCCAGCGCTGTGGAAAGGACCTGTGGCCCCCGAGCGAAACGCGTCAAATAGTGGTGTGGAGCGGTTCGGACAGTCACTCTTCTGGCGCCCGGTTAGCCCGGATTGACGTGCAGCGGACTCCCGGAGGCCGGATGTCGCGCGCAGTGATTTCCGCGTGATCGGAATCTCGCCGCAACCGGATATTCCAACTCCATGGGGCGCGCCATCCGGTGTGCAATGGCGCCAGCACCGGCCCTGATTGCGGTCCGGCACCCGACGCCTGGCACCGCGTCCGCAGCGCAGCCACGTGCGCCCCAGCCTGGATGGCAGGCGGGTAGCGGTCCGCTTGGGATCGAGGCCAAGAGGGTCGGCCGGACCTCTGCGCAGCAGTCACGATTGGACGTGTCGCGCGGAACCGAGGAATGAAAACACCGGCGGTCTATGCGCCTCACGCCACCCCCGCGTCGGCATGCTCCGCCAGCCCGCCCTCCGTTGACGGGTCAGAACGTTTGGCCTGATACTTATTCGGCCTGTGGTAAATCGACGTGGAATTGTTCATTTGGCGGTGAAATGCCGCGTGCCGCGGGCGCCTGCTGGGGCAGGGGCCCAATCCGCAAATGGGTGCATAGGGGGGATTCGAATGGGACGTGCAGTTGAATCTGGGATGACGCGTCGGCAACTGCTTCGCGCAGCCATGCTGGGCGGCGGATCCGCCACGTTGGCCGCCATTCTTGCGGCGTGCGGCGAGGCCGAGGTCGTTGAGAAGACCGTGACGGTGACGGTCACCGAAGTCAAAGAGGTGGTGAAGGAAGTCCCGGTCGAAACAGTCGTCACCAAAGAGGTGATCAAGGAAGTCCCGGTCGAGACGGTCGTCACCAGGGAGGTGATCAAGGAAGTCCCGGTCGAGACCATCAAAGAGGTCGAGGTCGAGAAAGTCGTCGAGAAGGAAGTCATCCGCGAGGTCGAAGTCCAGAAGGTCGTCACTCGCGAGGTCGAGCGGCCCGTTGACGTACGTCGCGGCGGCACCCTGATATTGCGCCATACGCGAGACCCGCAGGTAGGCGGAATTGAGGGGCCGCAGGCGCTCGCCGAAGTCGACAAGAGCATCGCCTTCATGATTTCCGAGACGATGCTCAAATTCGACTTCGAGAAGGTCGAGCCAGTCCCCTGGCTGGCCGAGGCCTTCGAGATCTCGCCCGACGGCACGTTCATCGACCTGACGATCCGCAGCGGCATCAAGTTTCAAGACGGCACCGACTTCGACGCGGATGCCGCGGTCTTCAACTTGAACCGCGTCTTCGACGCCGAACATCCATTTCACGCGACGGGCGTGTATCCCTACACCAACTGGGCTTTGCTCAGCCACGCCGAGAAGGTGAGCAGCGATGTCGTGCGGGTGTTCTCCGGCCTCGACGCCGACCCGATTCTCCACTGGCGGCTGACGACCGAGGCCACCTACATGACGAGCCCGGCCGCCATCGAGCAGTTTGGGGAAGACATCGATCTCAACCCCGTGGGTACCGGGCCGTTCAAGTTCGACGCCTTTGAGCCGGGCGTTCAACTCAGCCTGGTCCGCAACGAGGACTACTGGAACCCTGACAACGCCCCGTTTCTCGACAAGGTCATCTACCGCATCATTCCGGACGCCCAGGCGGCGGCCGCCGAGTTCCGGGCCGGAAATCTCGATGTGTTCCCGTTTGCGTTGACGCCGGACATCCTGGAACTCAGGGACGACGCCAAGTTCCGGCTGCAGCTGTTCGCCACGAACACCTACTTCTACCTGTCGGCCAACAACGCCATCGATCCGTTCGACAACCCTGAATTTCGCAAGGCGCTGGCCCATGCGTACGACTGGAAGACCCGGATCAAGGAGCTGGAGCCATTCAACGACTACCTGCCCACTCCCTGGTACCCGCACGGGTTTGCCTATAACGGGGACGTGCCGACCTACGAGTACGACCCGGAGAAGTCCCGGCAGATCCTGGAGGACCTTGGCTGGAAGCTGGGCCCCGATGGCGTACGCGTGCGCGAGAGCGACGGCAAGCGCGCCAGCTTCACCATTGCCGCCTGGCTGGCGGCCGGCACTCCGGTGGACGACAACCGCCTCTTCATGCAGCAGAACCTGAAGGACATCGGGATCGAGACGGAATTCTGGATCATGGACCCGTCGGTGGTGTTCGACGACGTGGAAGGCATTCGCAACCCCGACAAGCTCGAACTCTATCCGCTGGGCTGGAATACGGCGCTGCCGGACCCGAGCTTCCTGCTTGACCCGACCTACCTGTGCGAGGAACGCCCGCCGGCCGAAAAAGCGGGCGCAGGCTGGAACTTCGCGCAGTTCTGCGACGCGCGGGTGGACGAACTCTTGACGCAAGCTCGCAAGGACATGAACCCAGAGACCCGCGCCGCCGCCTACCGGGAGGTACAGCAGATCATTGCCGAGGGAGCGATCATGCAATGGGGCGTGCTAAGCCGATTCCCGGTGCTGATCAAGTCCGATGTCCACGGTCTCTTCTACCGACCCTATCGGGTCAACGAGCTCGAGCGCGTCTGGCTCGATCGGTAGGCATCCCCGTCTTCGTTGGGGAGGTCCATCTCCCTACGCGACCCTCCCAGGGCCCTTCGAGGGTCCCCGGAGGGTGCGAGGACGCACCGCTGGGACTCGTCTAGGGTGGGATATGGTTCGCTCGCGACATCCGGGACCCATGCGCCCATCGCCGTGCGGCGGGCGGGACGCTGACGGTCGATGACCGGTTTTCTCCTGCGACGCCTCGGAGCCTCGCTGCTGGTGATTGTCGGCGGAAGCATCCTGGTCTTCGGCGCCCTGCGAGCGATTCCCGGAGATCCCATCCAGTTAATGCTGGGGACTCAGGGCGTGACCAATCCCGAGTTGGTTGCCAGGTATACCGAGCGATTCGGCCTCGATTTGCCGGCGCCCGTTCAGTATCTGTACTGGGTCGGGCAGTTGATCCGCGGCGACCTGGGAGACTCAATCGTCCAACCGCAATCCGTCGGTGAATTCATGCGGATGCGGGCGATCAATACAGCGGTCCTGGGCGCAACGGCCTGGATCATCGCCGTCCTGGCCGGAACTGGGATCGGCATCGTCGCCGCCCTGCTCGTGCATCGCCGCATGTGGGTGGCTGACTATGCGCTGTCCGGCTTCTCGGTGGTCATGATCAGCATCCCCTCGTTCTCGCTCGCGCTGATCTTGATGATCATCTTCGGGGTCAATCTCGGTTGGCTGCCCGTCTTGGGTATGCAATCGGTTGAGGATTCCGGCCTACTCGACCGGCTGCGCCACCTGGTGCTGCCGGCGGTGACGCTGGCCACAGTGCCCGGCTTCGTGCTCGGGCGCATCGTCAAAGCGGCGATCACCGACGCCCTCCTCGGCGACTATGCGCGCACCGCCTATGCCAAGGGGCTGTCCGAGCGCCGCGTGTTTCTGGTCCACGTGCTGCGCAACGCGATGGTTCCAATCGTCACCAACACCGGACTGATGTTTGGCGGGTTCCTCTCCGGATCGGTGCTGGTGGAGTTCATGTTCGCTTGGCCGGGTCTCGGGCGCGGGCTGGTAAACGCCATCCTCGCGAGGGACTTCCCAATCGTGCAGGGCATCACGCTGCTCATCCTCGTGATCTTTACCGTCGTCAATCTCCTCGTCGATCTTTCCTACGGCCTCATCGATCCGAGGATTCGCTATGCGCGGGCCTGATCCGGTGGATTCGGCGGTGCACGGCGGCAACCGCGTCAGGTTGCCCGGAGCCGGTCACACCGCCGCCCTTGCCGCGTGGGTCGGTGCGAATCGATGGATCTCGGTCCTGTTGGCCGTTGCCGCGGCGATGATGGTGTTCGCCATCATTGCTCCGTGGATCGCGCCGGGCGATCCAACGGAGGTCGTGCTGTCGCAGCGATACCTGCCGCTATGGTCGAATGGGCATGCGCTGGGAACCGATCATCTGGGCCGCGACTACCTCAGCCGGCTGATCGTCGGCGGCCGGCTCTCGATCATGGCGGGGCTCATCCCGGCCTTCGGAGCGATGGTCGCCGGCCTTGTCATCGGCATGACGAGTGGCTACTTCGGGGGCTGGGTGGATTCGGTGCTCATGCGGATCATCGACGTGCTGCTCGCGTTCCCGTTCCTTTTGCTGGTAATCCTCATGGTCGCCGTGCTGGGAACGGATATTCGGAATGCCATGATCGCCCTGATGATCGGCGGCACTCCGGGGACGGCCCGGACCCTGCGCAGCCTGGTGCTCTCGATCAAGCAGCGCCCCTTTGTCGAGGCGGCAGAGGTTTCCGGGCTCGGCGGCTGGCGGATCATCCGGTACGAGATATTTCCAAACGTGCTGCCGCTGGCAGTAGCGCTCATGACCATCCAGATGAGCTGGATGATTGTGGCAATCGCCGGGCTCAGCTTTCTCGGTCTGGGCGTCAGACCGCCGGATGCGGACTGGGGCACGCTCATCGCCGAAGCGCGCGGCCACATTTTTCGGGCCCCCTTCCTCGCATTGATTCCGAGTGTCTTGGTGGCGTTGGTTTCGTTTGTGTTCTTCGTGCTGGGGGACGCCCTGCAACGGACGCTGGGCGAGGAACGAGTTCGGTAGGCCTCGAATGGGCGATTGCGAGCGCGCGGGGAGGATGCCGGCGAAGATGAACCGGTTGGTGGGAGGAGGCGTCGGGAAATGAGAGACCGATCGCGCGCGGCGGTGCGTCAGGCGGCTCTCGAGCGCGTTGAGGCCCTGCATCCCGAAACTATCGGCCTGCTCGGCGAGTTGCTTTCCATCCCAAGCCCGACGGGCTCGGAGGCGGCCGCGCAAGCCTGGGTGGCCGAGCAGTTTGCGGAGCTCGGCCTCGACGTCGACGTGTTCGACTGCGACCCGGAGGCTCTAGCGTCGCTGCCGGGCTGGACGCCCTCCAAGTGGTCCTACGAGAACCGTCCCAACGTGGTGGGGGTGTGGAAGGGCGCCGGGGGCGGCCGCTCGCTGATCCTCAATGCGCACATCGACACCGTCCCGGTCGAACCCGTCGAGCTTTGGACCCACGATCCGTGGGGGGCGACGGTCGTGGGCGACCGCATGTATGCGCGCGGCGCCATCGACGACAAGGGCGGGATCGTTGACATCCTGGCCGCCGTGCGCGCGTTGCAGGAGGCGGGATTCGAGCCGGCCGGCGACATCATTCTGCAGAGCGCCATCGACGAAGAGGCGGCCGCCAATGGCACGTTGGCTTGCATGGCGCGCGGATACACGGCGGACGCGGCCTGGATGGTCGACGGTTCCCCGCTGGGCCGGGCTTACACCAACCATTCGGGGCAGGTGCAATTCGTCATTCGCGTCTATGGCAGCGGCGGGTCGCCAGTGCGGTGGGATCGTGAGACCGACGCCATCCACCTGGCCATGCAGGTTGCCGAATCGCTTCGCGGACTGCGGGATCGGAAACGCGCCGCGCCGCTTCCTGGCGGCTGGAACGCGATCGAGAACGAGCTTCACTTCTCCGTCGGTCGCATCCGCGGCGGGGAGTGGTACTCCAACATCCCGGCCAAATGCGAGATTGAGTGCTGCATGGCATTCAACCCCCCGGACTCGCTCGCGTCGACTCGGCAGGAGATTCGGCAAACAATCGACGAGTTCGCTCAGCAAGATCCGTGGCTGCGCGACCACCCGCCCGAGATCGAGTTCGAGGGGCTGGCGACCGAACCGGTCTGGCTGCTGCGCGAGGACGACCCCTTCTACCAGACCTTCGCCCGCGTCCATGAGGAGGTCGCCGGAATCCCCGTGCGCTGGATCACGGTCAATGCCTGGTGCGACATCCGGCATTTCAGCTTCGACAAGTACACGCCGGCGCTGATTCTCGGCCCCGGCAGCGGCGGCGGGGCCCATGCTCCGGACGAATACATCGAGCTGCCGAGCATGGTGCCCGTGATCCAGTTCGTGGCGGCCATGGCCATCGAATGGTGCGGAAGCGAGTTGCAAGCATGACTCCAGTCATCGACACCCACGCCCATCTCATCGACCGGCAGGAACCCGGCTACGAAGGGGTGGCGCATAAATGGGGCGGCGCCCGCTGGGGCGGGGGCGTTGACGACCTGATCGCGCAGATGGACCAGGCCGGCATCGACTACGCCTGCCTGCTCACGTCCACGATCATCGACGTGATGGAGCACTTTCACCCTGACGTCCGTGACGACATCCTGATCAGCTTCGATCCCTTCATCAACAAGGCCTGCTACTGGCGCGACTGGGCAGCGCACAAAGATCGATTCTTCCTATTTGCCGACTCCATCGATCCGCGCGTGCCGGGCTACGTGGAACGGGCGGCGCGCGATCTCGACAACGGCGCGACGGGACTCAAAATACTGCCCGCCTTCACCAACTCGACCATCGACGAGCCGGGGTGGCGGCCGATCTTCGAGCTGATGTCGGACCGGAAGGTGCCGTGCATCATCGATCTTTCCTATTGGTATCTGCACTTCCCGTGGTTTGCGCCGCGGCTTGTCGGAAAGTACCGCTCATTCGCGGAATTCGCCGAAACCGTCCATACGGTGGCGGAGGCATATCCCGACGTGCGCATGGAAATCACGCACTACGGGACTCCAATTCTCAGACCGAACGAGCTCAAGAGCATTCAATATGGCGAGGCCGAGCCCAAATCACTCGCCGAAGCCGGAATCGACTACGAGCTGTTGCAAGGGCCGATCGACATGATCGCGCCGCACCCCAACCTGTTCTGCGGACTGTCGGCCTATCAACACGTCATCCCGGCAAGCGAGGAGTATCCCTATCGCAGCGCGCTGCGGATCGTTGAAGTCTTGACGCAAGGACTCGGCGCCGACCGGATCATCTTTGGCACCGATTGGCCGTATTTGGGGCATGTGGGATACCCGGAGCTCATCAGGTCCATTCGCGAGGCGCCGTTTCTCAGCCCCGAGGAGTCGGCCATGATCCTGGGTGGGACCGCGTGCCGGTTCCTGTGGGGAGATGACTCGGATGCATACCCGGCGGGACGATGAGGCGATAGGCGCGGCGGGCTAGCGTGATGCCAGTGGTTGGAACAGTGGCCGGGACAGACTCGGCATTGAGTCCCACGGCGGCCCATTCCGCCGAGCGTGCCGACAACGATTCAGTGCTGCTGCGCGTCCAGAACCTTCGCACGCAATTCCACACCAAGAATGGACTCGTGCGTGCGGTTAACGGCGTGTCGTTCTCCATCCGTCGCGGTGAAGTCGTGGGCATTGTCGGCGAGTCGGGCTGCGGCAAGAGCGTCACCGCGCTTTCGATTCTTGGCCTCATCCGGCCGCCGGGCGAGATCGTGGCCGGACGGGTGCTGATCGAGGGACACGACCTGGTCGGTGCGCCCATCGGGACGCTGCGCCGGATTCGAGGCAAGGAGATCGCCATGATCTTCCAGAATCCGCTGAGCTCGCTCAATCCCGTGCTCACCATCGGTTTCCAGATCCAGGAAGCGATCCTCGAACACGATCGCATCGGTCGCCGCGCGGCCCGAGAGCGCGCCCTGGACCTGCTGCAGCGCGTCGGGATTCCGGATGCCGAGCGGCGACTGCATCAGTATCCCCACCAATTCAGCGGCGGGATGGCCCAGCGCGCCATGATCGCCATGGCGCTGGCCAATCGACCCAAGCTCCTCATCGCCGACGAACCGACAACCGCGCTCGACGTCACGATTCAGGCCCAGATCATCCGACTGCTCCATCGCCTGAGCGGCGAGCTCGGGATGGCCGTCTTGTTCATTACTCACAACATGGGCCTCGTGGCGGAGAACTGCCACCAAACACTGGTGATGTACGCGGGCAAGATTGCCGAATCTAGCGCCACCGACAATTTATTCGCGAGGCCCCTCCACCCGTATACGCAGGCGCTCCTGGCCTGTGTGCCCGAAGTCAAGGGCGAGCGCCACGATCTCATTCCGCTCGAGGGGTTCCCGCCCGACCTGACGGTCGAAAGCCGCGGCTGTGCGTTCGAGCCCCGCTGCGCCCAGCGCTTCGACCGATGCCCGATCGAGGATCCTGAGCCTCGTAACGTGGAGCCCGGACACGCCGTTCGCTGCCACCTGTACTGATGGCCGTGAGTCCGGAGCCTTTGCTCCAAGTTCAAGACGTGGTCAAGGTCTTCGACCTGCCGCATCGGGGCTTCTTCGGGGCGGCGCGGCGACTTCGCGCCTTGGCGGGGGTCAGCCTCGACATCCACGCCGAAGAGACCCTGGGCTTGGTCGGCGAGAGCGGCTGCGGCAAGACCACGCTGGGCCGCATCATCGTTAGACTCGAGACGGCTACCGAAGGCCGCGTGCTGTTTCGCGGTCGCGACGTGCGCGCTCGCTCCGGAACCGCCAACCACGAGCACCGGCGGTCGATCCAGATGGTGTTCCAGGACGCGACCGGATCGCTCAACCCGCGGCGCCGTGTGCGTGACATCGTGAGTCTGCCGGTTAAGGCCGGCGGGGTGGTGGCTCCCCGCTTGGTCAATGACCACGTCGGCCGGGTGCTCGAAGAAGTCGGGCTGCCGAGTGATCTCGGCGACCGCTATCCGGGACAGCTGAGCGGCGGTCAGCAGCAGCGGGTGGCCCTGGCGCGCGCCATTGCCCTGGAGCCCGCCGTTCTCGTCGCCGACGAGCCCCTTTCCGCTCTCGATGTCTCGGTGCAGGCGCAAATCCTGCGGCTGCTGGAGCGAATCCGCGAGCGCCGGCATCTCGCAATGCTATTCGTTTCGCACGACTTGGCGGTCGTGCGCTACTTGTGCGATCGCGTCGCGGTCATGTACCTGGGCCGGATCGTCGAATCGGGCCCGGTCGACGAGGTATTCGAGCATCCGCGGCACCCTTACACGGTCGCGCTGCTTTCGGCGGTTCCCAGCACCCGCCAGCGGACCGACGTCCCCATAGAGCTAGCAGGCGAAGTGCCCAGTGCGGCGGACATTCCGCCCGGATGCCCATTTCATCCGCGTTGCTGGAAGGCACAGGACAAATGCCGCACCGTGCTTCCCCAGCTCGATCCGGTCGACGGTGCGCGCGTCGCGTGCCACTTCCCGGAATAGGCCAGTCGGGGCCTCAAAACCAGAGTCACGATCGTCACCCACCCGGGCCACATGATCGCGACCGCCCGCCCCTGCGAAGGCTGGCGGAGGCCACATGGCGTGCCCTCAGTGACCTGGCAGGCGCGGGTCTAGCGAATCGGCGAAAAGACACTCAACGGTTAAGGTGTCTACATGCGCTGTGAAAGGGCAGGCTGGCCCGCCGCAGGCGACGAGCATCGGTCTCCCAAACCTGTAAACGTGTGCTGGAGCCCACACCCGGAATTGAACCGGGGACCTCGTCCTAACCAAGGATTTCGCTCCCAGCGCTGTGGCACCCACCTGGGGACCCCAAGCGAAACGCATCAAATTATGGTGTGGAGGGTTTCCGGCGGTCACTTTGGTCGGCTCCGCGGGCCCGGAAACACATTCACCCGACCCGCATGAGCCAGAAATCGCGCGCAGCGATCATCGCGTGACCGGTGCTTGCCGCAATGGGAATTCCCGACTCCATCGCGCGCTCTTGCCAACTCCGCTTCGTCGGAGTTGCGCTGGATGTCCCCCGGGTGGTGTGCGCAGGTGACTCGGGTTCAGGAGGTCGCGAGTTCGAATCTCGCCATCCCGATCAACGACTACCTGACACGGGTTTTTCAGTTGTCATTTGTTCGGGGACTCTCATTCGTGCTCGCCGATCCCCGATCAGATGACAACTCCGGACGCCCCACCCGCCGAAGCCGCCCTCCGCGTGGCCATCCGGCCCTTCCTGCGCCACTGCCGCGCCACCCGCGCCCCGTCCACCGCGCCGTACTGCCAGGAGCGCCTGGACACCTTCGACCGCTGGCTCGACGCCGCCGGCCTGCCCCCTCGGATCGCCGCCGCTCAACGCCTCCCTCTACCAGGCCTTGCGCCCCGGCACCATCGACCGCTTCTACTGCACTGATCAGGCTCGAACTCGTGGGGCGGGTGGCACGGGTTTGGGATCGGCCATCGCCCGAGCTATCGTCGAAGCCCATGGAGGCGAAATCGCCTTGGCAAGCGACGGGCCCGGACACGGCGTCACCGCCACGATCCGCCTTCCCCTGAATTCGTGAGCGACAGCTTCAATCGCTGTCGCGGATAGGTGGTCGACGCCGAGACGTCGTCCGAGTGGCAGGCCGTAATGAAGCGCGTGCGGTCAATCGCACCGCACCAACGGCGGATTGCACCGGTACACGCGGACCTCTTCGCGCAGCTTGCGGCGACGGTGAATTCTGTGCGGTTCATCACACCGCGAGAACCATATGGCGTGTTCATCCACGGACGGCATGGCAGACTGTCGCTGGCGAGGTGGCAAGCGTCCCGAGGTGCAGCCTTGCAGGATGGCGAAGACTTAAGGTCCGAAAACGAGCGCTTACGATCTCGGATTTCCCGGCTTACCGAGGCAATCCTTCGGATCAGTCAACACCTGGAGCTTGAGGCGGTGCTGCAGGATGTCGCCGATAGCGCGCGATCGCTCACGGAGGCGCGCTACGCCGCAATCACCACCATGGACGACTCGGGCGAGTTCCAGGACCTGGTCTTCTCGGGTATGACCGCCGACGAAATTGAGCAGACGCTGGCGTTCGCGGATGGCCCGGCGCTCTTGCAATACCTCAGCGGACTGCAGAAGCCCCTGCGCACGCGGGACTTCGTGGCCCACGTCAAGCTGGCCGGATTTCCCGATTTCACTCCGCACATTGGCACGTTCTTGAGCGCTCAGATCGGTGAGGGGGGCAACCAGGTCGGCACGATATTCATCGGCGAGAAGAATCACGGCCTGGACTTCACCCTCGAGGACGAAGAGACCCTCGAGATGTTCGCCGCCCAGGCGGCAACGGCCATCACGAACGCCCGGCGCTACGGCGACGAGCAGCGGGCGAAGGCCGACCAGGCAGCCCTGGTCGACACCTCGCCCGTGGGGGTGCTGGTCGTCGACGCGACGACGCGGGAGATCGTGCAGTTCAACGAAGAAGCGCGCCGCATGGCCGGCGGGATGAACTTACAGAACCAGAACTATGAGCAGATGGTTTCGCTGCTGAGCGCTCGGCGTATCGATGGACGGGAGATTCCCCGCGGTGAAGTGCCCGTGGTTCGGGCCCTCAGCAGCGGCGAAACCGTGCGCGCCGAGGAGATCGTCATTCACCGCCCGGATGGCCAAACGGTGACGACGCTCGTGAACGCGACCCCAATCCGTTCGGAGGACGGGGAGATTGTGTCGGTCGTGGCCACCATTCAGGACATCACGCCGCTGGAGGAGCTGGAGCGCCTGCGCGCCGAGTTCCTCGGCATGGTGAGTCACGAGCTGCGCACGCCCTTGACCTCCATCAAGGGATCGGCCGCAACCGCTCGGAGCGCCTCGGTCCCACTCGACCCCGCGGAGACGCGGCAGTTCTTTCGCATCATCGAGGAACAAGCCGACCACATGCGGGACCTCATCAACAACCTGCTCGATCTGGCCAGGATCGAAGCCGGCACCCTGTCGGTCGCGCCCGAACCCACGGACGTCGCCGACGTCATTCACGGCGCGCGCGACGCCTTCCTCAGCAGCGGCTACCGGAACAGCGTCGCAGTGTCTGTCGAACCGGACCTCCCCCGGATCCCGCTGGATCGCCAGCGAGCGAGCCAAGTCCTCTACAACCTCTTCTCCAATGCATCGAAATACTCGCGCGAGTGGTCCGCGATACGCGTCACCGCCTCGCTTCAGGACCCGTACGTGGCCGTGAGAGTCGCGGACGAGGGACGGGGAATCTCAGCCGAGCAACTCCCCCGCCTGTTCAGCAAGTTCTCGCGGATCGACTTCGAGCATGGTCCGGAAGTCGAGGGGGCCGGCCTCGGCCTGGCGATCTGCCGCGGCATCGTGGAGGCGCACGGCGGGCGCATCTGGGCCGAGAGCGACGGCGAGGGCCGGGGCACCCGCTTCACGTTTACGCTGCCCGCGGTCGACACGATGGCCGAACCGTCCGCGAGCCCCGCCACGGCGACCGCGCCCGGAGCGTCCGCCGGGTGGGAACGCGTCCTCGCCGTCGACGACGATCCCCAGGTGTTGCGCTACGTGCGCAATGTTCTCTCGGAAGCCGGCTACTCGGTCACCGTCACCAGCGAACCGGATGAATTCGACCGCCTCATCGAGGCCGAGCAGCCGCACCTGGTCCTGCTGAACCTGATGCTGCCCGGCACCAGCGGATTCGAGCTGATCACGCGCATTCCCAACGTGTTCGAAGTTCCGGTCATCTTCCTGTCCGGTCGCGGCCGGGAACAGGACTTTGCCCAAGCCTTCGAAATGGGCGCCGCCGACTATCTGGTCAAGCCGTTTGCGCCAACCGAGCTCGTGGCACGCATCCGGGCGGCGCTGCACAAGCGGTCCGTCTACCGCCAGGCCCAGGCGGTAGAGCCCTTCCGCATTGGCAACCTCACCATCAACTATCTGGAACGCACCGTCACAGAGGCGGGCCGTCCAATCACGCTCACGCCCACCCAATTCAAGCTGCTGGCGGAGCTTTCCAACAATGCCGGACGGGTCCTCTCGCACGACGAGTTGCTCCGAAGTGTCTGGGGGCCGGGCCATTCGGCCGATCAGCCGCTGCTGCGGTCGTTCGTCAAGAGCCTGCGCAGCAAGCTCGGGGACAACGCGAGAGACCCCGTCTACATCTTCACCGAGTCGGGAGTCGGCTACCGCCTGGCAAAGCCGTAGCGGCTCTCGACACGCCGGCCGATCAGACCGTGCCGGAGCGCCTAGACCGCGGGCAGGCGGGCGAACTGCTCGGCCGGGACACCCGGAGTCTTGGCCGTCGTGGTCCCGTGGGCAAGCCCACACCATGTGAAACGCGGGGGCGCGGGAAGACTCCCGCGCCCCCGCGCCCGCTGAGCGCTAACTCGGACTTTCGCGCTCACCAAGGTCACGATCCCTTGGCGACCGCTACATGGCCGGTCGAAGCGTCCCCACCGTCCCGGACGCTTCGTCGTCGTCGTCCTTCTTCCTGCGTCGCAGGACGAACAGGAATACTGCCGCCAGGGCACCCAGCATCGCCGCCCAAAGGGACATCTGGTACTTCCACTTCAGCACCGACGCAAGGAGCCCCAGCACCGAGAGAAATCCCGTCCAGGTGACGCTGACGAGCAGGGTCGTTTCGGGCGTCCACGCCACGACGCCCGGCAGCACGCCTACGTTCGCATTGGCCACCGCGAATCCCGCATTCGGCGCCGCGCCTCGCTCGGGCGCGTACACGCCAAAGCCGGCTCGCGTTTGTCCCTCGGCGTTGGATGCGGCGCGTGATTGCAGCGTGGTCACCGTGGGGCTATCGCCGGAACCGTCCGGCGGGCTCGCCGGTCCCGGATTGCCCGGATCGCCACCGGGGTTGCCGGGGTTCCCAGGGCCATTCGGGCTGGTGGGGTCGTCCGGATCGCCGGCGGGCGGCGCGGTGGGTGTGGGCCCAGGCGTGGGCGAAAGGTCCGGCTGCGGGGTGGGCGTTGGCTCAGGCGTGGCCGTCGGCTGCGGCCCAGGCGTAGGCGTCGGCTGTGGCCCGGGCGTGGGAGTCGGCTGCGGCCCGGGCGTCGGTGTCGGTTCAGGCGTGGGCGTGGGCTGAGGCCCAGGAGTCGGCGTCGGGCCAGGCGTGGGTGTCGGCGTCGGCCCAGGCGTGGGCGCAGGCGTCGGGCCGGGCACGGTCTGACCAGGCTCCGCCAAAGACGTGCGACCGAAGCCGACGTCCGACCAGGGGCCCAGACCCTCCACGTTGGCCGCCGCCACCTGAACGACGTAGGAAGTCTCTGGCTCCAGACCTTGGAGCGTGGCCGAGTAGCCGACGCCAACGAAGGTGTGGGAGATCCACTGCGCCGCGCCCACCGCCCGATAGCGGAGGTCGTAGTCCGTGATGTCCGGTCGGCCCTGGTTGGCCGGGGCCGTCCACGTCACGTCCAGCACGCTCGTCGGCTGGGCAGTCGACGGCGCCACCGCCGGCGCGGCCGGCTTGGCCGGCGGCAGCTGGTCAAGCACGTTGATCGTCACGTCCACCGTGGCGTCGATCGACGGGTCCGCCTCGCCCGCCGCGTCCTTGCCGTCGGTCACGCTGACCATGACCTTGTAGGAGGCCGTGGTCTCGTAGTCCAGCACCGCGCCGTCCGCCACGCGAATCTGGCCGGTGGCGGCATCGATGACGAAGGCGTCCGCGCCGGACAGTGCGTAGGTCAGCGCGTCACCGTCGGCATCGGTCGCCGTGACCGGGGCGCCCACGAGCGTGCCGACCGGCGCGTTCTCCGCCACCTTGCGGATCGTCCCGGGGTCGCCGGGTTGGCCTCCGAAGTCTGGCGGGACATTGGATTCTGAGGGCGGGATATCTACCGCAACCACGTCGATGACCACGGTGATGATGGCGTTGACGATGTGATCATCAGACGGACCCGGCTGGGTGTGGCTCGCCCGCACCGTCAGGGTGTGCTGATGCGCGACCGAGTGGTTCAAGCGCGTGCCTTCGGCCACCCGGATCTGCCCGGTGGCGCCGTCGATGGTGAACTCGGCGTGCTCATCACTCGACTGGCGCGCCCTGTCTTGCACGATGGCATAGGCGAGCGTGTGGCCCTGCGCGTCGGTGGTCGTGACGGGGGCGCCCACCGGGGCGCCTGCCGGCGCATCCTCGGACACTTCCCGGCTGGCGGTCAGCAGCGCGGGCCCGGTGATGCCGGTGCCGCTTTCCGACCAGGGGCTCTCACCCTCATCGTTTCTGGCCAGCACCTGCACCTCGTAGACCGTGCCCGGCGCGAGGCCGCTGATGACGGTCCCAGGCTTCGCGCCGTCGAAGGGGTGGTCTATCCAGTCATTGGGCCCCCTGGCGCGGTAGCGAACGTCGTAGTCGGTCGTGGCCGGCACCCCTTGCACGGCGATGTCCGACCAATCCACGTCCAGTGACGTTGCGGGGGCCGTGGCGGTCGGCTCCGCCCGCGGCGCGTCCGGTCGGTGCGGCGGCTCGGCCACGTCGACCACGGTGATGGTCACCGTCACTTCGGCGTCGACGCTGTGGTCGTCGTCCGCCCACGTGATGTCCAGGCCGTCGCTGACCTCGATGACCACGGTGTAGGAATCACCGGCCTCGTGGTCCAGGAGCGCCCCCGTGGCCACGCTGAGCTGCCCGGTGCCCGCGTCCAGGGCGAAGAGGGACGACGCCTCCCGCAGGGTGTAGGTGAGCGCGTGCCCGTCGCGGTCGATGGCCGTTATCGGATTGCCCAGCAGGGTTCCCGCCGGCGAGTTCTCCGGCACCGAGCGCTCTCGGGTCAGGGCGACGAATTGGGGCGGACTGTTGTTTCCGATCGTGGATCCTCTACCGGGCGCCGACCAGTCGCCGGCGCTGTCGGCGTTGCGCGCCCGCACCCGGACCTCGTAGGCCGTCTCGGACGTCAGGCCGGTGAGCGTCGTGTAGGTCCCCGCGCTGGTGAAGGGGCGGTCCGTCCAGCTGTCGTCACCCTGCTTCCGATACTCCACGTCGTAGTCGACGATGGGCAGGCCGGTGCCGGTGTCCGGCGCCGTCCAGGCCACGTCGAGCACGGTCATGGCATTGGCCAAAGGCGACGTCACCGACGGACGATCCGGCGCCGGCGGCGAGAGATCGACGTTCACCGACCACTGCCGCGCCGCCCTGTTGTCCCATCCGGCGTAGTCTTCGAACTCGCCGGAGGCAATATTCACGGTCAACCGTCCGCTGCGTGTGGGGGTAATGTCCGCCTCGTAACGCCACTGGCCCACCTGCCGGAATTCGGTCACCCGTCCGTTGACGACGGTCAGGTCATCCGCAGCGAAATCGACAATGTTTTCGGTTACCAGAATGTGTATGCCGAAGGGCCCACGCTGAGTCGTCGTCGGACCGGTGATGCGATGCACGCGCGGTCGATCGGCGTCCGAGTAGACCTCGAAGTACGCCCCGAGCCCGCGCCAGTTGACCCAAATCCGGGTTCGGTAGGGCCAGGTGCCCCATCGATATCCGTAGTACTCGGGCGTCAGGGTGAAGGTCGCGGTGTTTCCCTCGACGCTGACGGGTACGGGGGTCTCCGAGTTCCAAGGCCTGAAGCTGAAGTCGTCGCCGGGCGGCTGGGAGAACGTGGCCACGACCTCGAATGAGTCCCAGCTCAAGCGGGTCCCAGAGGGGCCTTCGAGCCTGAGCCACAGATACGTCGAAGTCTTGGAGGTGTCCGTTCGCGGGGCGAGATCGCCGTTGCCGGCGACGGCCGCGTCCGCCGCTACCGTGACCGTGACATCGCCCTCGCCGTCGGGCGTCACCTTGGCGGTGTAGACCGCGCCGCTGCCCGACAAGTCCCCCAGCGTGCCGTTTTCAACGGTGACGTCTGAGGCGTCGAAGCCGGTCACATCCGTCCCGAATGTGAAGGTCACGTTGAGCGGTTGCAGCTTTATGAACCTCTCCGGCAGGTCGATCGCGACCGTATACGCGAGCGTCAGCTCGATCGTGACGTCAATCACGGCCGGCCGGCCCTGCACGGTGTAGTTCACCTGGCCCGTGTAGGAGCTCTTGGTCGCGTAGTCCAACGTGGCGCCTTCCGCCACGCTGATCTGGCCGCTGGCCGTGTCGATGACGAAGTTGCCGGAGTCCGCCGCCTCGCCCGTCAGCGTGTAAGTCAGCGCATCGTCGGTCTGATCGTCGCCGTCGTCGTAGGGCGTCCCGGTTATCGGGTCGCCCACCGGCGTGCCGGCCGGGGAGTTCTCACCGACGTACCGGCGCACGGAGTCGGTGACCGTGACCGTCACCGTGCGGGAGACATACCCGCCGTACCCGTCATGCGCCCCGTAGGTAAGCGTCGACGAGCCGGGATTGATGCCTTCGACGTTGAGCGTGGCCGCCTCTTCGCCAGAGCCGATGTCCGTATCGGAGATTCCGACGCCGAGCACGCCCGGGTACTCCGCAGAGGCGGCGAAACTCAGCGCGTCACCGTCGGGGTCGAGGAAATAGCCGGTCTCGATCGGCTCGTTGAATTCGGTGGCCCGCACGATCTCGCGATCCTGCAGAGCGTCCGCGGTTGTCGTCGGCGGTCGATTGGCCTGCCCTTCCCCGGTGTCCGACCAGGGGCCTTCGCCTTCGAGAGCCGTGAGCGCGCGCACCTGGAATCCGTAAGTCGCGCCCGCCTCCAAGTCCGGCAGGTTGATGCTCAGCGTCGCTGCCGACAGCTTGCTGGTGACAGCCTCGTTGACGTCGGTGTACGTGTACGCCGTCCACGCCTCGGGGGTCTCGCCGTCGGCGACCTGCTTGCGGTATTGGACCTCGTAACCGGTGATGGTGGCGCCATTGGCGTCGGGCGCCGTCCAGGTCACATCGAGGGCCGGGGCCGTCGGCTCGTCGAATTGCGTGCGCGTCACCGTGGGCGCGTCCGGCTTGCCGGCCTCGGCGTCGGTCACGTTGATGGTCAGGTTGATGGCCGTCGCATACCCGTTGACCGTGTACTCGACCTTGCCCGTGTAGGAACTCTTGGTCTCGTGGTCCAGGTTGGCGTCTTCTTGGACGCTGATCTGGCCGGTTGCGGAGTCGATGACGAAAGCCCCGGACGTGGCCGCCTCGCCGGTCAGCGTGTAGGTCAGCGCATCGTTGGTCGCATCGTCGCCGTCGTCGTAGGGCGTCCCGGCCACCGGGTCGCCCACCGCCGTGCCGGCGGCGGAGTTCTCGGCGACGCTCCGGGTTTCATTCGCGGTTCCGGTCAATTTGAAGGTGCGCGACGCGTATCCGCCGTAGGCGTCATGCGCGCCGTAGGTGATGGTGGTCGTACCCGGATTGCGGATGAGTGAGTAGATGTCTGCCCCGTCCATGCGAACGCTGACTACGCCGGGGAGGTTTGACGAGGCGGAGTAGCTCAGCGTGTCGCCATCGGCGTCTTGGAAGACGTTGCCGATACTCCCAGCAACCTCGCGGCCCCACGTCCCGGTGTAGTCGGTGAGGAACCAGGCGGTGAGATTCGGCAGGCGGTTGGCCCGCCCCTCGCCGCTGGCCGACCAGGGACCGTGGCCTTCCTTGGCAGTGGTCGCGCGCACCTGGAATTCATAGGTCGCGCCGGCTTCCAGGTCCGGCACGGTGACGCTCAGCGTCGATGCCGGCAGTATGACGATGACACGCTCGTTGGCGTCGGTATAGGTGTACGCCGTCCAGGCGTTGGGGGTCTCGCCGTCAGCGACCTGCTTGCGGTACTGGACTTTGTAGCCGTCGATGGTGGTGCCGTTGGCATCGGGAGCGGTCCAGGCCACGTCCAGCCCCGGGTTGGTCGGCTCGCTGTACTCCGTGCGCGCCAGCGTGGGCGCGTCGGGTTGGCCGGCCTCGACGTCGGTCACGTTGATGGTGACGTTCGCGACGGCCTCCTGGCCCTGCACGGTCCACTTCACCTTGCCGGTGTAGGAGCTCTTGGTTTCGTAGTCCAGGTTGGCGTCTTCCTGGACGCTGATCTGGCCGGTGGCGGAGTCGATGACGAAAGCCCCGGAGGTCGCCGCCTCACCCGTCAGCGTGTAGGTCAGCGCATCGTCGGTTTCATCGTCGCCGTCGTCGTAGGGCGTTCCGGTGACCGGAGCGCCCACCGCCGTGCCGGCGGGGGAGTTCTCGGCAACCGACCGCGCCACATTCAGAATGGCCGTCATTGTTACGGTGCGAACGAGGTGGCCCCCATATCCGTCGTGTGCTTCGTAGTAGAAGATGGACGTACCTGGATTATTGAAGCCGCCTACCATGCACTGTTGTCCACCTTTAGTCTCCAGCCACACGCGAGCTATGCCGGAATACTCCACGGACACCGCATAGCTCAACGAATCCCCTTCTGGATCGCTGAAAAAAGCGGGCATGCAGCGCTTGGGGGCGAAATAGAGCTTCGCGTTCAATCCAGTTTGATCTGCTATGTAGATCCCAGTGGCAGCCGGCGGACGGTTGGCCCGTCCCGATCCGATGTCCGACCAGGGGCTGGGGCCTTCCTTGGACGTGAGCGCCCGCACCTGCACCTCGTAGGTCGCGCCGGCCTCCCGATCGGTTAGGGCAAGGCTGGCCCGCTTCAGCACCACTACCTTTCCGGATATGGGCTCGGTGTAGGCCGTCCACTCCTCGGGAGTTTCACCGTCGGCGACCTGCTTGCGGTACTGCGCCTCGTAGCCAACGATGCTCGCGCCGTTGGCGTCCGACGCCGTCCAGGTGACGTCCAGCGCCGGGTTGGACTCTTCCTCGAACCTCGTGCGCGTCACCGTGGGCGTTCCGGGTGTGCCGGCTTCGATGTCGATCACCTGGATGGTGACGTCGGCGTAGGCTTCCTGCTCCTGCACGGTCCAGCTCACGCGCCCCGTGTAGGAGCTCTTGGCCTCGTAGTTGATGGTGGCGCCCTGCTTGACGCTGATCTGCCCGCTAGCCGAGTCGATCGTGAAGGCGTTCGACGTCGCCGCCTCACCCGTCAGTGAGTAGGTCAGCGCATCGTCGGTCTGATCGTCGCCGTCGTCGTAGGGCGTCCCGGTCACCGGGTCGCCCACCGCCGTCCCGGCGGCGGAGTTCTCGGCCACGCTTCGGCGCACATCCGCGCCGTTGAAGGCGTCAGCGGAGCCGCTGACGTCGATGGTCTTCGAGGCGTAGCCGCCGTACCCGTCAGACACCCCGTAGGTGACCGTTGACGTCGACGGATTGAGGACGTGGATCCGCAGCTTGTCGGAGTTTTCGCCCTCGATACCGACCCTGAGCACGCCGGGATACTGGGCCGAGGCCGAGTAGGTCAGCGTGTCGCTGTCGTCGTCCGCGAATTTGTCGTTGAGCGTTCTGACGGAGTCGGCTCCGCCCCACAACAGGGTGTAGCTCGGTTGGAGATTGGGCGCTTCCGTGGACCGCGGGGGCCGGTTGGCATGGCCCGACCCGGTGTCCGACCAGGGGCTGGGACCTTCCATGTTGGTGAGCGCGCGCACCTGGATCTCATAGGTCGCGCCCGCGTCGAGGTCGGGCAGCGTCACGCTGGTGGCCGTCGCGGGCAGCGAGCTCGTGACGTCGCCGCCGGAGTTGGTGTAGGTGTAGGTCGTCCACGCATTGGGCGTCGCGCCATCGACGACCTTCGTGCGGTACTGAACCTCGTAACCGGTGATGGTGGCGCCGTTGGCGTCCGACGCCGTCCAGGTGACGTCCAGCGCCGGATTGCTGGGCTCGCTGAAAGCCGTCCGCGTCACCGTGGGCGTGCCGGGGGCCCCGGCCTCGATGTCAATCACCTCAATGGTGACGTCGGCGAAGGCTTCCTGCTCTTGGACGGTCCAATTCACCCGCCCCGTGTAGGAGCTCTTGGCCTCGTAGTCGATGGTTGCGCCCTGCTTGACGCTGATCTGGCCGGTGGCCGAGTCAATGGTGAAGGCGTTCGACGTTTCCGCCTCGCCGGTCAGCGTGTAGGTCAGCGCATCGTCGGTCTGATCGTCACCGTCGTCGTAGGGCGTCCCGGTCACCGGGTCGCCAACCGCCGTTCCGGCGGCGGAGTTTTCGGGCACGCTTCGGCTTAGATCCGCGCCGTTGATGGCCTCGGCGGAGCCGCTGACGTCGATGGTCTTCGAGGCGTAGCCGCCGTACCCGTCGGTCACCCCGTAGGAGACCGTTGACGTCGACGGATTGAGGACGTGGATCCGCAGCTTGTCGGAGTTTTCGCCCTCGATACCGACCCTGAGCACGCCGGGATACTGGGCCGAGGCCGAGTAGGTCAGCGTGTCGCTGTCGTCGTCCGCGAACTTGTCGTTGAGCGTCCTGACGGAGTCGGCTCCGCCCCACAGAAGGACATAGCTAGGTTGGAGGTTGGGCGCTTCCGTGGAGCGCGGCGGCCGGTTGGCCCGGCCGGAGCCGGTGTCCGACCAGGGGCCCTCGCCCTCCCCGCTGGTGACCGCGCGTACCTGCGCCTCGTAGGTCGCGCCGGCCTCGAGGTTGGACAGGGTGAGGCTCGTCGCCGCGGCGCCCAGCGCGCCGCTGTACGCCGTCCAATCGGCGGCTTCCTCACCGTCGGCGGCCTTCTTCCGGTACTGCGCCTCGTAGCCGGTGATGGTCAGTCCGTTGGCCGCAGGCGCCGTCCAACTCACGTCCAGCCCCGGGTTGGTCGGCTCGCTGTACTCCGTGCGCGCCAGCGTGGGCGCGTCGGGCTTGCCGGCCTCCACGTCCGTCACCTTGATGTTGACGGTGATGACGGCGGCGTTGCCATCCACGGTGTAGTGCACCTCGCCCCGGTAGAACTTGGCGATCACCTGGCCGTTGAATGTTTCGGTCTCCCGGCTGGAATCGTCGGTCTCGTAGTCCAGCGTCGCGCCCTGCGCCACGCTGATCTGGCCGCTCGCGGAGTCGATGACGAACCTTCCGGAGTCCTTCGCCTTACCCTTCAGCGTGTAGCTCAGCGCCACGCCGTTGTACGGCGTCCCCGTCACCGGGTTCCCCACCGCCGTGCCGGCGGCGGAGTTCTCGGCGATCTCCCGACTGGTCTTCGCGGTGATGCCGATGGTCGCGGTGCGAGTCACGGACCCGCCGTATGGGTCGGTGGCGGTGTAGGTCACCTTCGACGAGCCCTGATTGAGCAGCGTCACTCGCAATTGGGCCTGCCCCGCGTCACCGGACAGGCTGACCCCGAGCAAGGCCGGATGCTGTGCGGCGGCCGCATAGGTCAGCGCATCGCCATCCGCGTCGGCGAACATGACCCCCAGCGCGCCGTTCCCAGTCTCGTTGTAATCGGCAGTTGAGCCCACCGAGAACGTGCCGCCATTGAAGAGTGCGCTGGTCGCGGTCGGCGGGCGGTTGGACTGGCCGGTCCCGGTGTCCGACCAGGGGCCGGCGCCCTCGTTGCTCTGCACCCGCACCTGCACCTCGTAGGTCGCCCCCGCCTCGAGGTCCGCCAGGGTCAGATTCGTCGCCGTGGCGTCCAGCGCGCCGCTGTACGCCGTCCAATCGGCGGGGTCCTCACCCTGCGCGGCCTGCTTGCGGTACTGCGCCTGATAGCCGCTGATCGTCACCCCGGCAACCGACGACGGCGCCGTCCAGCTCACGTCCAGCCCCGGGTTCGAAGGCTCGCTGTACTCGGTTCGACTCACCGTCGGTGCGCCGGGCTTGCCGGCCTCGACATCCGTCACCTTGATGTCGACCTTGATGACGGCAGCGTGGCCGTCGACCGTGTAATGCACCTCGCCCCGGTAGAACTTGGCGATCACCTGGCCGTTCCAGGTCTCGGTCTCCCGGTGGGAATCGTCGGTCTCGTAGTCCAGCGTCGCGCCCTGCGCCACGCTGATCTGGCCGCTGGCCGAGTCGATCACGAACTTTCCGGAGTCCTTGGCGTTGCCCTTCAGGGTGTAGCTAAGTGCCACACCGTTGTAGGGCGTCCCCGTCACCGGGTTCCCGACCGCCGCGCCGGCGGCGGAATTCTCGGCAATCTCCCGGCTTTCCTCCGCGGTGATGCCGATGGTCGCGGTGCGGGTCACCGACCCGCCGTAAGGGTCGGTGGCCGTGTAGGTCACGTTCGACGAGCCCTGATTGAGCAGGGTGGCCCGTAAATGGGCCTGCCCGGCGGCGCCGGACAGGCTGATCCCGACCAAGGCCGGATGCTGCGCCGCGGCGGAATAGGTCAGCGCGTCGCCGTCGGCGTCGGCGAACATGACCCCCAGCGCGCCGTTTCCGGTCTCGCGGTAGTCAACTTTGGTGCCGACCGAGAAGGTGCCGCCATTGAAGAACGCGCTGGTCGCGGCCGGCGCCCGGTTGGACCGGCCCGAGCCGGTGTCCGACCAGGGGCCGCGCGCTTCGTTGTTCAGCGCGAGCACCTGCACCTCGTAGGTCGCGCCCGCCTCCAGGTCCGACAGCGTCAGGCTCGTCGCCGTGGCGCCCAGCGTGCCGCTGTACGCCGTCCACTCCGCGGGATCGTCGCCTTCCGCGGCCTTCTTGCGGTACTGCGCCTCGTAGCCGGTAGGAGTCGCGCCGCTGGCCGGGGCGGTCCAGGTCACGTCCAGCGCCGGGTCGGTGGGCTCGCTGAACGTCTTCCGTGTCAGAGTCGGCGTGCCGGGCTTCTCCGGAGCGGAGGCGCCCTGCACCTGGAGCGCCGTCGCACGGATGACGATCCGGAACGACACAGCGACCTGGGCGCCGTTCGCGTCCGTGGCGGTGTAGATCATGGAGTGCTCGCCGCGCTCGCTCGGGGTTCCGGTGAGGCCGCGGCTGGCCGGGTCGAAGGACAATCCCGCGGGCGGGTCCGGCGACAGGGCGTAAGTGAAGCCACCGGCCCCGCCGGCGGCTTCGGGCAGCGTCTGCGTGCCGATGTCCTCGCCCTTGTCGAAGTCGTATCGGCTCAAAGCGACCGGGAAGTAGGGCGGCTGCTCAGTCTTGGCCGTGGACTCAGGCGTCGACTTCGTCGTGGGTGTGGCTGTCGGCTCGGGCGTCGGCTCGGGCGTCGGTTCGGGAGTCGGCTCGGGAGTCGGTTCGGGCGTGGGCTCGGGGGTGGGCTCGGGCGTTGGTTCGGGGGTGGGCTCGGGCGTTGGTTCGGGGGTCGGTTCAGGCGTTGGTTCGGGCGTGGGCTCGGGTGTGGGAGTCGTGTTCGATTCGGTCGTTGTCTCTTGCGCGGCGACTGCGGGCGGGGCGAAGGACACCAGAAGCGCCCAGGCCACCGCGGCTAGAATGCAGGCGATCACCGCCACGTGAAGGGCTCGGCCCCCCAGACTCCGTCCACTCATACGCTCGCTCGCCCCCCTGCGTCACCGGTTTCCATTGCCGATCGGCAACGGATGACCTGATCAACGATTGCTCGCCGCAATCGGTGTGAAAAGCAATACATGCGGGAGACAGTGCATGTGTTACACAGTATTTGTCAAATGCAAATACTGAGAAAGGCATCCATTGCAAGCGCAACATCGTCGTTGGCGCACAGCGTTGGCCCAGCGGCCAGGTGATGGCGGAAGCAGTCGCCGCCAACAGCGGACGGCAACCGAATGCGGGCAGCTCGAGGTGGAGGCGCCTGGACTTTCCGTCGGTCAGGCGCGGGAGATGCTCGGGCGCTCCGTGAGTCGGGCGATGCCGCCGACGTCGAGCAGAATTTCGATTCCGAGCCTTCTGGCCGGCCGCCGCCCGACGGCTACGCCCCTAGGCGTCCACGGTCGCCGGCCGTCGGGGCCGGCATGCTCAACGTTCTATAATCTCGCGCGGTTGACTAGAGGATGACAGACCTGCAGCAACCCGCACCCGGCGGTCATGACCACCGGCCGGGCGAGCCGCCGTCCTTGGGATTGCGGACGATTCGCCTGAGCACCGCGATCATGAAGGCCTTGGCCGATGAGGCGGCGCCGCACGATCTTCAACCCGTGGAGTTCAACCTCTTGCAGTACTGCGCGGAAACTGGAGAGTGCACCGCGACGCAGTTGGCGCAAGTGCTGCCCGTCGACGCGTCGCGGATCAGCCGCATCGTGACGCGGTTGGTTGAGAAGGATCTCCTGATCAGGCGTCGGCTGCCCCATGACCGGCGCACGGTCATGCTCAGTCTGACCAAGGAGGGAAGGCGCTTGGTTGTGGAGCTCGCCGGGCGCATCCAGACTTACCTGCTCAGGCTCTTGGAGGGATGCGACGAGGGAGAGTTGCTCATGGTCGAGGCCCTCACCGCCCAAATGCAGACCAACTATGTGGCCATGCTCGAGTCCCAGTAGCGCCAACAGGCGCCGTCCCAAGAACATCGCAGTCCTGGGTGCGGCCGAGCCCTCCTCGGGCCGCCGTTAGGTCCGTTAGGTCGAGCACCGCGACCGTCGCCGACACTTCGCGCCGATTCCCTGAGGAGTCCCGCGCGACCTGACAGTGCCGCCGCCCGGATCACGGCCTCCGTCGGTTCGCGTTCGGCCTGGTCGCGGCTACGGCTTGCTGGCGACGGCCTCGCCGAACGCAAGATTGCAAAGAGCCCCGGGATGGTCCTTCCAACGGATATAGGCCTCGCGAATCCGCTCGACCAGCTCGGGGGTCGACGCCCCGTACTTAATGGCCGCCTCCGTGATTTCGGGCGACAGGAACCACTGATTGGCGAAACCGAAGATGAACTCGACGTCCGCCGGCGTGCTGTAGACGTCCCACGATCCGGTGATCTGGATGTGCGCGAACCCGGCCTCGACGAAGTGGGTCTTGAGCTCCTTCCCTATCTGGGGATGCCCGTCGTCGGCCGCGAGCAGGTCTTCGAACATGTCCCACGAACTCCGGAGCACGCCGAAATTTGGCTGGTTGAAGCAGGACGCGCAGATCATCTCCCGGCAGGCAATGAGGCCGCCGGGTTTCAGCACCCGCATTACCTCGGTCAGCACGGCGCCCGTGTCCGGAATGTGCATGAGCACGTTGTGGCAGTGGGCGACATCGAAAGAGTCGTCATCGAAGGGAAGGTTGGTCACGTCGCCAACGTGGAAGATCGCGTTCTCCCGCCCCTGTGATGCGGCGACGGCCCGGGCCAACTCGATCTGCGACGCTTCCATGTCGACGCCGTGCAGCTCACCGGGATCGATGGCCTTGGCCAGACCCACCGAGATGGTGCCCGGTCCGCAGCCGAAGTCGAGCACGCGCAGGCCGGGCCGGAGATATGGCAGCAAATACGCGGCGCTGGCCTCCGCCGTATAGCGCCGCAGGGACTCCAGCATTTCCTGGCTGAATCCCATGGTGTAGTCGGGTGTCGCAGATGTCCCATCGGTCATCATCGTGTAACGGTCCCCTCTTGTTGTCGGCTATCCGCCCTGACGCGCTGCCGGCGGCGGCGCACTCCACGCACTTGGCGTCAGCGAGACGGATGCGCTGCTCATCGCAATGGTTTGTTGGCGATCGCTTCCCCGTAGGCGAGGCCGCAGAAGGCTGCGGGATGGCTCTTCAACTTGCCGTAGGAGGACCGGATGTCGCTGTAGAGCCCCCGCGAGAAGGCGCCGTACTTGATGGCCGCTTCGACGATCTCCTCGGAGAGGAGGAATCGGTCGATGAGGTCATAGATGACGGCGATCTCTTTGGGCGTGCTGTAGGTGCTGAACGACGCGGACATGCGGACGTTCTCGAATCCGGCCTCCACGATGTGGCCCTTCATCTCCTTGCCCATCTGGGGATGCCCGTCGTCGGCGGCGACGAGGTCTTCAAACAGATCCCACGATCGCCGCGTGCCACCGAAATCGGGATACATGAAGCTCGATTCACAGATCATCTCCCGGCACGAAATGATCCCGCCGGGCTTCAGGACGCGCTTCACCTCGGCGAGCACCGCGTGCGTGTCCGGGACATGAATGAGCAGGCGATGGCAGTGGGCCACATCGAAGTAGCCATCCTCGAAGGGAAGGTCGGTCGCATCCCCAACCTGGAATATCGCGTTCTCCACTTTCTTCACCCGCGCTGTCGATCTCGCCAGGGCGACCTGGGACTCTTCCATGTCGACGCCATGCAGCTCGCCGGGCGCCACCGCCTCGGCCAGGCCCACCGAAATGGTGCCCGGCCCGCACCCGAAATCCAGCACGCGAAGGCCTGGCCGGAGATAGGGCAACAGATGCCGGGCGTGGGACTCCGCCGTCGCGCGACCCAGGGCGTCAACGGCTCCCGCGCCGTAGCCCATCGTGTAGTCAGGCGTTGCGGACGTCAGCGTCGCCACCGCGGTCATCGCGTCATCGAGACCCCAATCTCGTATCAAGAAGTATACATAGCTTCCAATCTTTATGAACGGATCACATCGAGAGCGAGGGCGGCAAGAATCGCCAGCGGGCGGCCCTTCACTGAGCCCAACCACGCCTGGTGGCGCTATCGGTCGCAGCCCCGATCTCGTCGACCTGTCGTCTCGGGGACGACCGGCCGTTTCACATTGGCCGGTTGCTTGACCGCGTTGACACCTCGAACATGAATACCTAACAATAGTATAGTGTCAACTGTAAATGCCGATTAACAGATTACCTCGTGCGGAGCAGCAAACAACTGGTCTCGGGAGATCTAAGACAGGTCCCTGAATCAAGCACTCGCAGACGCGGTGCAACGCAGATTATGAACTCCGAAGGCTTGCGACGGGCGGTTCGAATCGGCCTCCGCGGCATCCGTGGGGTCCGCACGACTCTCCCGCATTCGCGGAGACGAAGTGCCGACATCGATCCGACGCCGCCAGCCAATGGGCGGCCGGCGGCAAACAACCCCCATTCACCCGCAGTCCGAAGCTTTGCCGTCGGTCGCCTCACTCCTTGCTCGACGGGGCAATGGAGGGCCTAAGCGCCGTCAACATCGCCACCGTGGCCTTTATCGTTTGCTCCCTCGCGGCCCTCGTCGTCAATCTCGTCTACCGCTGGCGCCAACCCGACCCCATCGATGACATGCTGCACCGGGTCAGGAAGCACGATCGCTGACAGGCGTCGTTTCGCCCCAACCCATGCTTTCCGTTCGGCGTGGGATCCGCGCGCGAACTCCCTGGAATCAGCGCGTGGAGCGTTCCCGGGCCCTCGGGTAGTCGCCGCGTTCGCGACGCGCAAGGGCGTGCCGGCGACCCGGCGGCAACTGGCCGCGACCTCAGCGACCGTGGATTCAACCCAACAGCTGCCACGAATGGACGCTCTACGCGACCCTGGCTGGTGGGAGCTATTGCCTCGTACCCGAAATAATTGACAGGCGAATAGTTCTGAGACTATATTCCGCATGTCATCTGATGACCTAATGACCTCGAGATGGCGCGGCCAATTCGATCCCGTCTGCATGACGAAGTGGTTGTGGCGTATACCGGCCGCATCGTGCGGGAAGAGTTGGCCCCCGGCGACTTCCTGCCCCCCGAACCCATCATGGGGGACGAGTTCGGAATCAGCCGTGCGGTCGTCCGAGAGGCTCTTCGGGTCCTCGCCGCGCGCGGCCTGGTGGGAGTTCACCACGGCATAGGCACGATCGTGCGCGAGGCGCACGACTGGAACGTTCTGGACCCTGGGGTCACCGGGGCGTTTCACGAGAGTCCGCAGTTTCCCGCGCTGGTGGACGAGATGCTCGAAGCACGACGCGCGGTTGAGGTCCAGGCGGCGGCGCTTGCCGCGCGTCACGCCGTGCCGGAACACAAGCGCAGAATCGATGAGGCGCTGGCGGCAATCCCCACGGCGATCGGCGACGATCCCGCGCTCTTTAACCAGCGAGACATCGAGCTGCACGCGGCAATCCTCGAGGCCACGGAGAATCGCTTCCTGCATCGCGCGCTCTCACCGCTGTTTCCGCTGCTACGGACCGTAATCCGGCTGTCGACCCTGGGCAGCGAATCGGACCCAGTGGCCTACGCGACCCACGCTCACGGTGAAATCGTCGCCGCCATCATCCGCGAGGACGCCGACGCGGCCGCGGATGCGATGTCGCGACACCTTTTGCGCACCGAGTCCGACATTCGCCGCGCGATGGATCGGCTCCAAAAGGAGTCGGGACGCGGCGTGCCGGACCGCGCCGGCCGGCGGACTGACTCGACCAAATCAACGGAGCAGTCGCTAGTGCTGGAAGGAGGCGCCCATAGCGAATCCTGAGAGGTAAATGGCCGATGTTCGGGATTGTGCCAACGACCAATGCCTGAGGTTCGACGACTCTCGGCAAGATCGAGGGAGTGCCAGGGGGCAAACTCGGTCGCTCTGCCAGCCGCCCGCCGGCGGATAGAACGAGCATTTTCATGCGCACCAAGAATCATGGCGCAGCGAGAGTTTCCTACCCCTGATGCGGGTCGGGCACACCCGACGGCGTTGATTGGGAGGTTGGAGATGCACGCGAAATTGATGTCACGACGACAGGCCCTTCGAGCCGCGATTCTCGGAACGGCTGGGATGGGAGCGGCTGCCGCCTTGGCTGCCTGCGGCGAAGAAAAAATCGTCGAGAAGGTCGTAACGCAGGAAGTGATCAAGGAAGTCGAGGTCATCAAGGAAGTTCCGGTTGAAGTCATGGTCCCCGGAGGCGCCGAGGAGCAGGTCCTGCGATTCGGCACTTCGGCGGAGATGGGCTCCCTGGACAACCAGGCCGACCCGAACTCGGAGCCGAGCCGAGCGGTGATCGCCAACATTCTCGAGAACCTGACGCGCTACGGCTACAAGGCCACGAGCAAGGGAACTCGCACGAAGGACCACAACTCCGTGGTTCCGTGGCTGGCCGAGGGCTACGAGATTGCCGACGACGCCAGGTCGGTCACGTACCGGCTACGTCAGGGAATCACCTTCGGTGACGGTACGCCGCTGACGGCACAGGACGTGGCCTACAGCATGGAGCGGTCGCTCACGATTCCCGGAATCCCGGCCTTCATTCTGGGCGTGATCGGCAACTTCACCGCAGAGACCAAGCCCGAAGTCATTGACGAAATGACCGTGAAGATGCACCTCAACCCCGGGGCGAATTCGTTCACGATTCTGTCGGCGACCGAGATGGGCCCCTATGCGCCGATCATGAACAGCAAGGCGCTGCAGGCCCACGCGACCAGCAACGACCCCTGGGCGCAGGAGTGGGCGGCGACCGTGGAGGGCGCTGCGTCGATCGGCACCGGCCCCTGGATTGTCGAGGAGTTCGAGTCGACGCGCTTCCTCTTGCGCGGCCGGCAGGACTACTGGGGCGGTTCCGACTACTCGGCCCGGCCCGCCGTCGGGGCGATCGAGGGCACCGTCATCACCGATGCCACCCAGCGGGCGCTGCTGCTGCGCGAGGGGGCCATCGACATGACGGAGCAACTGCTGCTGAAGGACTTGAAGGAGTTTGACGACGATCCGGCCTTCACCGTGCACCACGCACCGGGCAGCGAGCATCACTACTTGGCGCTGAACATGAGCGAGCCGCCCTTCGACGATGTGCGCGTGCGTCAGGCGCTCAACCACGCCCTGCCGCGGCAGCAACTCGTCGACCAGTTGACCTTTGGTTTCGCCCGCGCCGCCGAGGGTCCGGTGCCGTCCATCTGCTTTGGCTACCAGCCGTACTACCAGCAGTATGAGTACAACCTGGACAAGGCCAGACAGCTGATCCAGGACGCCGGCCACTCGGACGGCTTCAGCTTCACCGTGAGCCAGGACGAAAGTTCGGCCATCCAGGGGCAGGCGCTGCAAGTGCTGGCGGGCGAGTTGAGCAAGATCAACGTCAACATGGAGATCCAGAGGCTCTCATCGGCGGCGGTCTTGGAAGGCTGCGACCTGCGCGAGGACGGGACCCAGCAAGCCCAGTGCGTCGCGGCGACGATGAACTGGCCGCCCCTGATTTTCGACGCGGCCTACTTCATGATCTTCGGCTACAAGTCCGACTCGCGGTCCAACTGGAGCCGGTGGGGCACGTCCGAGACCGACGACCTGATCACGGCTGCCGTGGCGGAGTTGGATGCGTCGAGCAAGTTCGAGCAAGTCGCCGAGATCCAGCAGCGCATCGCCGACCAATCGCCGCGCGTGCCGTTCCTGGATGTCGATTCACACGTGGTCAGCACGAACAGCGTCGAGGACGTCCGCATCATGGATGTCTGGCCGCGGTTCGAGGACATCCGAGTGACGAGCTGAGGCGCGATTCGGGGAAGTCATCCAGGCGAGGGTCTTGCCAATTCGGGGGAAGGCCCTCGCCCGTCCCCGGCGTTGCCGGCAGCGCCGTGTAGCGACGCGGCTTGAACAGATTGGCTGACTGCGGTCGTGGAAGGGTGCGAGATCAGGAGATGCGAGCGCGATGACGCGACGACGATATTTGGCGCGACGGCTGGCGCTGCTGGTGCTGGTCGTCTTCGGCATCTCGATCGTCGCATTCCTCCTGGTGCACGTGCTCCCCGGCGACCCTGCCCGTTCGCGGCTGGGGGTCTTCGCCACGGAGGAGCTCGTGCAGCTGAAGCGGGCCGAGATGGGTCTCGACAAGTCCCTGCCGGAGCAATACGTCACCTACATGGGCAACGTGTTTCGGGGGGATCTCGGAGATTCGTGGCGCACCCACAATCCGGTGGCCGAGGACTTCGTCGAACGGTTTCCGGCGACCATCGAGCTGGCCCTCGCGGCGTTGCTCCTGGCGGTGGTGCTCGGCGTTTCTCTCGGGGTCGCGGCCGCGTTGCGGCGCAACGGCCCGTTCGATCACCTGGCGACCTTGCTCGGGATCCTGGGCATCTCCGCGCCGGTGTTCTGGATCGGCTTGCTGCTGATCATCGCGTTCGTGACGCAACTGCATGTCCTGCCGGCGCCGCTGGGTCGGCTGGCTTCGGACGTGGATGCGCCCGCGCAGATCACGGGTCTTTACGTGGTCGACAGTCTGCTGACAGCCAATTGGGAGGCCCTGAGATCCAGCCTGCTCTACCTGGTGCTGCCGGCCGTCACGTTGGGCATCCTGCCGTTGGCGCCGATCACGCGCATGACGCGCGCCGCCATGATCGAGGCCTTGGATTCGGACTTCGTGCGGGCGGCGCGGGCGTTGGGCCTCTCCCGCACGCAGGTCGTGCTCAAGATCGCGCTGCGCAACGCGCTGATCCCCGTGGTGTCCATGGTGGGCCTGCAACTGGGATATCTGGTTGGGGGCGCGGTGCTGGTTGAGATCGTCTTCACCTGGAGCGGTATTGGGCTCTATCTGTACCGCAGCGTGATTGGGCTCGACTTCGCGCCCATCCAGAGCCTGGTCCTCATCGTCGGAGTGTTGTTCGCACTGATCAACCTCGCCGTTGACATGCTCTATTTCGCCATCGACCCGCGGATCCGGGTGCGCTGACGTGGCCATCGCCGAACTCTCCCCGAGCCGACGACGCGGTGCTCTCGGTGTGTCGGGCCGGCGCATTGCCACCGTGTGGTACCAGGTGAGCCAGAACACGCTCACGGTCGTCGGTCTCACGTTGATCGCGATCGTGGTGGTGTTCGCCATCTTCGCGCCCTTGATCGCGCCGGCCAATCCAGTGAGCGGCGACCTGCTCAACACCACGCAGCCACCGTCGGCGCAGCACCTGATGGGCACGGATCAGTTTGGCCGGGACATCTTTTCGCGGGTGGTGCATGGGGCGCGGGTCGACCTGGCAGTGGCGGGCATTGTGGTGTCCGTCGCCTTCGTGATGAGCGTGGTGCTGGGCGCCCTGGCCGGGTTCGCCGGTCGGGTGGCGGACGAACTGGTCATGCGAGCCATGGACGTGGTGTTTTCCTTCCCGCCGTTGATCCTGGCCATCGGCATCGCGGTGACGATCCAGCAAGGCGGCATGCTCAGCCTGGTGGTGGCGCTGACGGTCATTGCCATTCCCCCGATGGTGCGGATCACGCGGGCCGAGATTCTCCACCGCAAGGAGAGTCTCTATGTGGAAGCTGCCCGCGCCATCGGCAGCTCACCGTTGCGTGTCCTGGCGGTTCACCTGGTGCCCAACTCCCTGCCGCCGCTGGTGGTGCAAGCCACGTTGACATTTGGCTACGTGATCCTGGAAACGGCTGGACTGAGCTTCATCGGCGTCGGCGTCAAACCGCCGGCGCCCGAGTGGGGAATCATGGTGAGTGAGGGTTCGCCCTACGTCCGCACGGGCGAGTGGTGGATCTCCCTCTTTCCCGGGCTCATGATCTTCGTCACCGTGCTCGGGTTCAACCTGGTGGGCAACGGCTTGCTGGACGTGCTCAACCCCCGGCGGCGCCGCCAATGAGTGCCAACGGCCCCCTGCTCCGAGTCTCCGAGCTGCAGGTGCACTTCAGCACCCGCGAAGGCACGCTCGAGGCCGTGGACCGCATCAGCTTCGAGATCGGGTCCAACGAGATCTTCGGTCTGGTCGGCGAAAGCGGTTCCGGCAAGTCGATCACCGCGCTTTCGATCCTGGGGCTGGTGCCATCCCCCGGGCGCATCGTCGGCGGCGACATCGCATTCGGCGGTCGCAATCTGCGTGAGCTCCCGGAGCGCGTGGTACGCACCATCCGTGGACGCGAGATCGGCATGATCTTCCAGAGCCCGCGGGCTTCCCTCGATCCGGTGCGCACGGTGGCGGTGCAGCTCTCCCGCGCCTTGCGCACCCATCACGATATTGGCCGCGGTGAAGTCCGTCGCCGGTCGGTGCAGATGTTGCGCGACCTCGGTATGCCCGACCCGGAGGCGGCGCTCACAAGATACCCGCATCAGCTCTCCGGGGGCATGTGCCAGCGCGTGATGGTCGCGATGATGCTGTCGTCGCGTCCGCGGCTGTTGATCGCCGATGAGCCGACCACGGCGCTGGACGAGACCGTGGGCGCGCAGCTCCTGGAGCACCTGCGGCGATTCAAGGAGGAGCACGCCGCCTCGATCCTGTTGATCACCCACGACATGGGCGTGATTGCCGAGATGTGCGATCGCGTAGGCGTCATGCACGCCGGGCACATCGTCGAGGTGGGGCCGGTCGGCGCCGTCTTTCGCGATCCCCGCCACCCCTACACGCGCGCCCTCCTGGATTCGACCCTGCGCGTCGATCGCGACAGCCCCCTGTCGGACATTGAACGCATACCCGGGGTCGTGCCCAACCTGCTGCACCCGCCGCCGGGCTGCCGATTCGCCGACCGCTGCGCGTACGTGCTGCCGGCCTGCCGGCCGGCGAAACCCCCGAGACTCGAGGTGGCGCCGGGTCACCACGTCCTCTGTCAGGAGACGGTTATCCGTGAATTCGCCGCTCCTTAGCGTCACCAAGCTGTTCAAGTATTTCTCGTCGCACGGGCAGCGCGAGCTCCGAGGCGCGCCCGATCAGCTCCGACGCGACGGCCCGGTCCGCGCGGTGGACGGGGTGACGTTCGAGGTTCGCGCCCACGAGACCTTTGGGCTGGTGGGGGAGAGCGGCTGCGGCAAGTCCACCCTGGGCAGGTGCATCCTGCGGTTGCTCGAGCCCACCGCCGGATCGGTGGCGTTCGGGGACGAGGACGTGACCCAGGCGACCGGCCAACGGTTGCGCGAGCTGCGTCGGCGGATGCAGATCGTCTTCCAGGACGCGGGCCAATCGCTGAGCCCGATGCGCACGGTGCGAGCCACCCTGGCCGAGCCGCTGCGCGTCCACGCCCTGGCCCGCGGCGAGGACGCGGCGCGTCGCGTGCTCGAACTCCTGGGCCAAGTGGGGCTCGAGCCGATGCACCGCAGCAGGTATCCCCATCAACTCAGCGGGGGGCAGCAGCAGCGGGTGGCGATCGCGCGGGCGCTCGCGACCGAGCCCGACTTCATCGTGCTGGATGAACCGACCTCGGCCCTGGACTCATCCTTGAAGCTCACCGTGGTCGATCTGCTCCAGCAGGTCCAGGATGAAACCGGGGTTTCGTACCTGTTGATCTCCCACGACCTCACCATCGTGCGGCACACCTGCGACCGCGTGGCGGTGATGTACCTCGGGGCGATCGTAGAAACCGGAGCCACGGCGCAGATCTTTGACGACGCCCTTCACCCGTACACGCAGGCGCTGATCGCGTCGATCCCGATCCCGGACCCGTTCACCAAACGCGAGCGTATTCTGCTGCCGGGCGAACCGCCCAGCCCCGCCAACATTCCCAGCGGGTGCCGCTTCCAGACGCGATGCTCGTTCGTGATGGACCGTTGCCGGCACGAGGAGCCTTCGCTGCTGGAAACCAGGCCGGGCCACCGGGTCGCCTGCTTCCTCTACGCCGAGGCCGAGCGCGAGGCGGCGCCAACATGAGACGCAGGCTGGCGGTCGACATCGGGGGCACCTTCACCGACTTGGTGCTGTTCGACCACGAGACGCGGGAGCTGCGGGTCGCCAAGTCGTCCTCGAGCCCCGACGCCTTGGCGGACGGCGTGCTGGCGTGCCTGGCGAGCGCCGGCGTGGAGCTCGACTCGGTCGAGTTCTTCGTTCACGGCACCACGGTCGGTCTCAATGCCATTCTCGAGGGCAAGGGGGTCCCGACCGGGCTGGTGACCACCCGGGGCTTTCGCGACGTCTACGCAATCGGGCGCATGGACAAGCCCGATATGTACAGCTATGTCTATGAGAAGCCCCGACCGCTGGCGCCGCGGGACATGGTGTTCGAGGTGGACGAGCGAATCGACGCGTTTGGTCGGGTGCTCGCTCCGCTGGACGCCGCCGAGGTCGAGGCCGTGGCGGGGGCGCTCAAGGAGCGCGGGGTGCGCTCGGTGGCGGTGTGCACCCTGCACGCCTATGCCAATCCGGCGCATGAGCTGGGGATCGGGCGAATCCTGGAACGGGAAATCAACGGGGTGAGCATCTCGCTCTCGCACGAAGTGAGCGGGGAATGGCGCGAGTACGAGCGCACCAGCACGGTGGTGATGAACGCCTACTTGCAGCCGTTGATCACGGCCTATCTGGAGGATCTCGAGCGCCAACTGGCCCGACGCGGGTATCGCCGCTCGCTATACGTCATGCAGTGCAATGGCGGCATCATGGATGCGGCGCTGGCCAGGGCCCGGTCGATCCAGACGCTGCTGTCCGGCCCGGCAGGCGGCGCGATCGGCGCCTCGCAGGTGGCGCGCCGGCTGGGCGACGCCAACATGATCAGCCTGGACATGGGCGGCACCAGCTGCGACGTGAGTCTGGTGATCGACGGCGAGGTGGGGCTGACCACTGACAGCGAGATCAAGCGGCTGCCCGTGCTGGTGCCCATGCTGCAGGTGAACGCCATCGGCGCGGGCGGAGGCTCGCTGGCGCGGGTGGAGATCGACGGCTCCCTGCGGGTCGGTCCGCAGAGCGCGGGCGCCCGGCCGGGCCCGGCGTGCTATGGACGCGGCGGACGCGAGCCGACCGTCACCGACGCCAACCTGGCGCTGGGGCGCATCAGCGCGGATACGTTTGCCCATCTCGGCCTCGAGATCCGGCCCAATCTGGCCGCGGACGCGGTGACGCGCGAGGTGGCTCGGCCCCTCGGCATGGACGTCGAGCAAGCGGCCGAAGGGATCGTGCGGCTGGTGACGAACCACATGGCCAATGCCGTGCGCGACATCACCATCGGCCGCGGGCTGTCGCCCAAGGACTTCAGCCTGCTCGCCTTCGGCGGCGCGGGGCCCATGCACGCGGTCGGCATCGCGCGGGAAATCGGCGTCTCGAAGGTGGTGGTCCCGCCGGCGCCGGGAACGTTCTCCGCGTGGGGCATGTTGTTCGCCGACTTCCGGCAGGATTTGGTTCGTACCGTGGTACTCGCCGTCGAGCCGGGCTCGATGGGCGAGATCGAGTCGCAATTCGCCGAGTTGGAGGCCGGCGGCCGCACCCTGCTCTTGCGGCAAGACGTGCTCGAGGACTCGCACGAGTTCGTCCGTCAGTTGGACCTGCGCTACCGGGGACAGGAGCACACGTTGACGCTGCCCGTGCCGCCGGAGATTGGCCCGAGTGCAGTCAAGGAATCGTTCGACGAGGCGCATCGACGCGTCTACGGCTACGACCTGGCCGAGCCGATTGAGATCGTCAATCTGCGCCTGGCCGCGCGCGGCGCAGCCGACCGGCCTGAGCTGAAGCCGATCGAGGCCGCCGAGCCCGGTTCGCGCCCAACGCCCAATCGCCGGTCGCCGGTCTACTTCGAGGACGCCTTTTGCGACACGCCGCATTTCGATCGCGGCGATCTGCGCGCCGGTCACGCACTCAGCGGTCCGGCAATCGTCACCGAGGCCAGCAGCACCACCGTGATTCCTCCGGGCGCGAGCCTGACAGTCGACGCCTACGGCTTGTTGATCGTCGACACGGATGGGGGCACGCATGGCGGCTGACGCCGTGACGATCGAGCTGATCCGCAACGCGCTGATCTCGGTGACGGGCGAGATGCGGACCAAGATCATGCGATCAGCGTTCAGCCCGATCATCTACGAGTCACTGGACTTCTCGGTCGCGTTCTTCAACGAGCGGGTGGAGACACTGGCCCAGGCCGACGGGCTGCCGTATTTCCTGTGCGACCTCCCCAACGCGGTGCGGGCGGTGATCGAGGACGTGGGCGGGGTCGAGCACATGCGCGCCGGCGACGTCTTCCTCGTCAACGACCCGTATCGCTGCTCGCAGCACCCGCAAGACGTGAGCATCGTCAAGCCCGCCTACTACGAGGGCGAGCTCTTCGGATTCACCGCGGTGCGGGTGCATCTGATCGATCTGGGAGGCAAGGCCGGCTTCGCGAGCACCGACGCCACCGAGATCTTCCAAGAGGGCCTGGTGATTCCGACGGTACACCTGCACGTCGAAGGGCGGCTCAACGAGGAGATCGTGCGGCTGATGGCAGCCAACAGCCGCATGTCACGTTCCACGATGCTCGGCGACCTGCAGGCACAGGTGGGCGCCTGCATCGTGGGCGAAGAGCGTCTCGTCGAGGTGATTGACCGCTTCGGCTACGACCTGTACCGCGAGTGCTGCGACGCGCTGCTGGTGCAGGGCGAGGCCTACGCTCGCGCCAAGGTCCACGAGATCCCCGACGGCAGGTACTCGGCGGAGCTGTTCTTGGATGACGACGGCGTCAACCGCGACGTGCCAGTCCGCATCGAGGTGACGCTGATCGTCGACGAGTCCGACATGGTGGTGGACCTGACCGGTTCGAGCGGCCCTTGCGCCGGGCCCTACAACATGAACCCGAACTACACCAACGCCATCTGCCGCATCGCGTTCAAGAGTCTGACGAGCCCGCATGAGCCGTCGAACGAGGGGCACTTCCGACCCGTTCGAGCGCACGTGCCTGACGAATCGGTGTTCAACGCCCAGCGGCCGGCACCCGTGTTCTGGGGCTTCAAGACGGCGGGCACGCTGGTCGATTGCATCCGTCGCGCCGCCACCCAGGCGGTCACGGCGCACCCGGTGGCCGGCAACTACGGTTGGAGTTGCGGCGCGCACGTGTTTGGTGAACATCCGGCGGACGGCAGCTTCTTCGCCATGGTGGACGAAGCCGGCGGCGGATGGGGCGCCCGGCCGGGCGCCGACGGCGAGGACGCCATGGTGATGGGGGGCATTCGCAACAACCCGGTCGAGGTCTCCGAGCGAAAGTTCCCGGTGATAGTGGAGGCCTACGAGTTGCGAACAGGGTCGGGCGGGCCCGGAGCGTTCCGCGGCGGACTTGGCGTCCGGCGCTCGACTCGGCTGCTGGCCGACGTGCGCCTGGTTGCGAACTTCGAGCGCTCGCAGTGTCGGCCCTGGGGGTTGCACGGCGGCCAGCCGGCACAAGGCAGCTTCATCGAGATTCACCATCCGGACGACCGCGTGGAGCGGGTGCAGAAGTGCACCAACCACGCACTGCCGACCGGGTCGCGCGTGGTCTATTTCACCGGCGGGGGCGGCGGCTACGGCGACCCTCGCGAGCGAGCGATCGGCCGGGTGATGGACGACGTCCGTCGCGGCTACATCACGCCGGCTGAGGCTGAATCTACGTATGCGGTGTGCGTCGACCGCAGCACCGGGCGGATCGATGAGGCGCAGACGCGCGCGCTGAGAGCCGGCCAGGGACGATCTGACGATACAGCGGACATAGCCGCGGAGGGCGCCGTCGAGACGCGCCACCCGCACGCCCGAGAAAAGAGGGAAGGATGATTATCGACACTCAAGTCCACATCTTGGAGAAGGCCCACGCCAACGATCGTGGCGTTCGGATGCACTACACCTGGCACCCCATGTCGGCCGAGTTGCTGCTCGACGAGATGGACTACGCCGGCGTGGACAAGTGCTTCTTCATCAGCTACACGGCGGAGGACATCTGGCCGGACCTGGGCGACGCCTGGAACGACCCAACCGCCAACCGCATCACCAAGGAGTATTTCCTCGACGCCCTGCCGGGAAACACCGATCGGTTGATCT
Organism: Chloroflexota bacterium; assembly: GCA_026708035.1. NCBI lineage: Bacteria > Bacillati > Chloroflexota > Chloroflexota bacterium. The sequence continues at coordinate 68,059 of JAPOVQ010000010.1, forward strand.
GGTTCACCGATCACATCAATCCCGATCGACCGGGGTATCTCGACCGCATCCGGGAGGACCTCGACGCGGGGGCCGTCGGACTCAAGATCTTTCCGGCCTATCGAGGCCACCTGCCGTCCGATCCCGGGCTGCGCAAGGTCTACGAGCTATGCGCCGAGCGCGACGTGCCGATCATCATGGCCTGGGAGCGCTGGAACGACCCGCGCCTGCGCGCCTGCGTGTCGGACTACCAGGAATTCCTGGATCTATTCGAGCCGGTCGCGCGCGATTTCCCCACGGTCAAATTCCTGCTGACGCATTGGGGCTGCTTTACCTGGGGGGACTTGTGGCTGGCGAACTGCCGACCGCCGTTCCCGCTGCTTGACCCGTTCGTGCAGCTGCTGAACCGGCACGAGCACCTCTACACGGACATCGCCGCCGTCACGATCTTCTTCGGCGACGAGATGGCCTGGACCAACGGCCGCATGGAAGGCCCGGAGTGGGAATACCCCTACGCCAACGGTCTTGCCCTACTGGAACGACTCGTCAAGGGCGCGGGCGTGGAGCGGGTGATGTGGGGTACGGACTGGCCGTGGACGGACGGCCGCTGCACCTACAAGCAAAACCTCACCATGGTCTCCACGCACGCGGACTTCCTGTCGGACGAGGACAAGCGGCTCGTGCTCGGCGTCAACGCGGCAAAGTTTGCCGGGCTGTCAATGGACTGAGGGATGATCGCGGCCGCGGTGGCTCCACGGTCGATGGCCGGTACCGACATAGACGCCAGGGGCCGCTGGTGCTCAGCACGGGAAGACTCGAGGCCTACTCGTCCCCGAACTTGATGGCGGCGTGCGTGCGGATGCCCCACAGCCGCCGCATGGTCACGGCCAGCAGCAACGCGAGCGCGATGCCGAGCACAACGAATAGCTTGCCCAGGTCATCCCACGCCGTGATGGCCACGAACGGCGGCGTTCTATCCAGGCGCTCCCCGTGAAGCTGCATAAAGGGAGTGAACAGCGCGCCCGTGATGATCCCCAGCGCGGTGCCGGCCGCCGTCCCGAGCACCACCAGGAATCCGTGCTCGAACATCATGAGCGCCACCATCTGGCGCCGCGCAATACCCATGGCGCGCAGAATTCCGAATTCCGGGAGCTGACGCCGGAACGATATGAGGGCGTAGGCCGCCAGGCTGGCCACCGTCAGCAGCACGGAAGTCACAAAGCCTGCCGTGAGAATCCCGAAAGTCCCGATCCGCGTGGCATCGTCGCGGGCGCTCGCGAGTAGCTCGCGCGCATCGAATGCCTTTGTCACGCGGAATCCCAGCTCTCGCAAACCGCCTACGAGCTCGCCGGCTCCCACGTCGGGACGCAGTCGCGCCAACACGTTCCACGGTGATTCACCCAAGGACCGTTCCAGGCGCCCGAGGTCCGCCACCACGAAAAATCCCTCATGGGGAAAGTGGGTGGGGAAGGTGTCGATGACGCCCGCCACAAAGAACCCCAGTTCATCCTTGCCAACATCGACGTTGACGGGGTCACCCACTTGCAGATCGGGGAGCTCCGCCAGGAGACGCCGATCGACCAGCAAGGCCCGATCGTCGGCGATCATTGCGTTCATCAGCGCCTCGAGTGACGCGGGTGCGAAATCGCGGCGCCACCACGCCGTTTGGGCAAACGGACCTGGGTCCACGCCGTAGAGCGTCACCGGGCGTGAGTAGGCCAGCGGTCCACCCGACAGCCTGACCACCGCCTCATCACGCCAGAGGCGAGCTGCCCGGTCCACCGCGGGAGCGCCGCCGGCGGTGGCGCCCAGATGCCCCTCGATCGGGGGCATGTGCCATATCTGCTGGTCGTCGTCGAATTCGCCGTACTCCTCGAAGAAGGCGTCCGCGCCAATTCGGTAATACGCGCTGTCTTCCAGATTGCGGTTGATAGTGGCCGCCATCGACGCGCTGAACGTCCCGGTGGCAAAGGTCAACATCAGCAGGATAATCAGGCCCGTGAATGGACCCGCGCGCCGCCCCATCTGCCGCAGACCCAGAAACAACACCACGCCATCCATGCGCGATCCAGCCCAGGTCAGGCAGCGGACGATCCAGGGGACCAGCCGCAGGAAGACGAGAGCGCCCGCCAGGATGAAGACCATGGGGATGAGCACCAGCAGAGTTTGTGCGAAGGGTTGGGCCTCGGGACCGAGGTCCGGCAGGGCATCCCAGCTGCGCAGCGTGGCGTACCCATAGAGAGCCAGCCCCAGCAGCCCGAGGTCCAGAAAGAACCGTTGATAGAACGGCCCGCGCCGGGCCCGCGCGACCTGCTGCCGATGGGTCACGATCGATCGACGCGCGGCGCCGATCACCGGCGCCAGCATGGCGAGAATGCCCAGCCCGGCGGTGGCCGCGGCCAGAACATAGTGGCCTGCCGTCAGCTCCAGTCGCAGGTCGGGCCGATTCGTAAACTCCAGGAAGCCGAGCGTCTTGCCCATCGCCTGGGCGATTCCCATGCCCAGGAAGGGACCCACGGCGATCGCCAGTCCGGCCAGCGGCAGAGTCTCGAGGAGATAGACGGCGACGACTTGCCGCGTGCTGGCGCCGCGGCTCTTGAGCACGGCGATCTCGGCCCGCTGGCCGTCCACAACCATCCCGGTCGAGAGCGCCATGAAATAGAGAACGAGGCCAACGACGGGAGCGCTGAGGACGAACAGGGTGAGCTCGACCGTCGTTCGCTGCCGGTCCGCGGCGACCAGAATGCGGTCCAGACGCGTTTCCACCCTCGCGTTTGGTGCAACGGTCCCCGCCAGCGGGTCGAGTTGGCGCAACCCGCCGATGATCTGCTGGTAGTTGGCGGCGCGAATGGCGTCCGGGTCGAAGTTCGAATACCACGTCGCCTCACCGTAGAGGCTGGGTCGAAGGACGAGGAGACCGCTCACGAAGGCGTCGCGGTCAACAATCACCGCGCCTTGGTCGAAGTCGCCGGGCTCCTTGAACCAGTAGATCGAGGCGGGGTCCGAGGGAACGAATCGCCCCACGATTTCGACGCGCACGACAAACGTGCCCGTCGCGCGGGCGTCGCTGTGGGTCAGCTCGATGTGATCGCCAAGCAGCAGACCGTGGTCGTCCATGGCGCGCGACGACATCATCCCTTCGAGCAGCGCGAACCGCGCGCCGGTTGCGTCCTGGGCCGTCCGCACCGCATCTGCCGGCATCCGTCCTTCCAGCAGCTCGACGTTGTCGGCCATCCCCGTCATCGTGGCGAGGAATCCGAAAATGAATGAGGACGGCCGCAGCGGCTCACCAGTCGACGCAAACGCTTCGACGGGCATCCGGTCCGACTCGAGATAGCTCACCCGTTGGCGTTCGGGCAGTCCGACGCGATCGGCGAGCTGCGTACTCAACACCTCGGAGGCGCGCTGATACCCCTCTCGCCCCATCGCCGGCTGGCGGGTTCGGCCTTCCGCGTGGCGCACGACGACGCTGGACGCCAGCGGGAGGCGGGCGTGCTCGATCTCGCGTCTGAGCAAGGCATCGCTGAAGCCCGCGGCAAAGAGCGGCACCGCGGTCACCAGGGCCACGCTGACCCACATGCCCACGGCCACGATCAACATTGCCGGCCCACTGCTCCGCAGGCGCCGGAGAACAAGCGCCGCGAGCGCCCGCATGAAGGTCACGGTCAGTAGGACTCGAAGATGACGGCGCCTTCCTCGACGCCGTCGATGATTTCGATCTCGGAGTCACTGCGAATGCCGGTGCGCACCGGCAAGCTGCGCCGCCGCCCGTCGATGAGCGCCTCGACGAACTGGCGCAAGTTCACGGTACGGACGGCCGTGACAGGGACCTTCAGCACGCGATCCTTGACCTGCAGGGTGATCGTCATGACCGCGCGCATCCCGATCTCGACGTCCGCATCGGTCCAGTCCGCGGTGATCTTCGCCTCGTCGACACGTACGGTGCCGCCGCCCGGCGCGCCGATCTCATGCGGCAGCACGGCAACCCGACCTCGGAAGACCACTCCCTCCAGTCCGCCGACGACCACGTCCACCGCCTGCCCCACCGCAAGCTGGGGCTGATAGCCGCGAGGAACGCCCGCGCGCACCACCAGCGTGCTTGCGTCGGCCATCTCAACGATCGCCTCTCCGGATTGCACCTGGGTACCCGGCACGCGAGGCACGTACGTCACCACGCCGTCAAACGGTGCCGTGAGTTGATGGTCAGCAGTGGGCGCTCTCAACTCCGCCAGCTTCGAACGGGCAGCCGCGGCGGCTTCGCGCAGCGTCGCAACCTCGTGAGCCGCTCCGTGTTCGCCATTCTCGATTGCAGCTAGGGATCGCTGGGCGGCATCGCGCCGGAGAACGGCAGCTTGCCGGAGGGTCCGCGCGTGCTCGATCGTGGCGTCGTCCGCTCCGGCCCGGAGGGCTTCCAACTCGGCTTCGGCGCTGGCGAGCGACGCCTCCGCGCCCGCCGTCGAGGCCCGCGCGACCTGCAGCGTAGGCGGGCCCTCGGGACGCTCGAGCAGGGAGAGTTCGTAGCGCGCGCCGGCCAAGGCGAGCGTGACGGCGGCCACGGCCTGCTCGGCCGCTGCCAGCGCTTCGGCGGAAGCCGGCGGGCTCTGCCCCTGCAGGCGCCGAAACTCGTCCTGAGCGCTCATCTGCCGCAGCTCATGGAATTCAACGTCGGCTCTCGCGGCGTCGATGGCCGCCGGCAGCGTCTCCTCGATGCGGCGCACCTCCGCGTGGCGACCTGCAAGCGCAGCCTCTGCCGTGGCAACCGCCGCCTGGGCGGTGGCAAGGCTTGCCGCCGAAGGTCCGGCGAGCAACGTGTCGAGCGCTTGCTGTCGGGCGAAGACCTGACCCTGGGCCAGCAGAAATGCCTCCTCGGCCGCCGCCTGTTGCTCGAAGAGCTCGGATTCAGCGGCGGTGAGCCGCTGCTCGACGCTTTCGAGGTTGGCCTGCGCCGCGGTGATGTCGTCCGCTCTGGCGCTGGTGTCCAGCTCCGCCACCACCGCTCCGGCCCGCACCTCGTCGCCCCGCCGCACGTGGACCACCTTGAGCATCCCTGGGACGTCGAAGGCGAGGGCCGTCTCCAGCTCGGCCGCGACTCGGCCGTCCAGGCGGATGTCTTGCTGGATCCGGCCGCGCTCAACTTGGACCGTGGGACGGTCCAGGTAACTCGGGGGCGCCGCGATCAGCGCCGGGGCGCTTGATTCACTCTCGGTAAAGAAGTCGCAGCCGGTTACGACGAGACTCGCCAGGGCCAAAGCCCCGAGGGCGCGGATGCCATTCCTCACGTCGGCCACCCGAGTCACGGACCGCCCGGCAACGCTGCACTCGCCGGTGAACTCGATTCTACCGGCAGGCCGGGTCCCAATGGCTGGCGGCAGAGTCCGTGGTATGCACGAACGGAATGTCCCGGCGCCTGGCGGCCCTTCCAGCAAGTACTCTCATCGTGCGGATTCCGCATGTCGATCAACGACGGTGCGGATGGGTCTGGAGCCGCTGATGTCGCATCCTGATACGCCGCAGGCTTGGTCGCCGCTGACGACGGCCGAGGGCGGCACGGTGACGGCGCTGGCGGCCGGGCCGCCGGGTGCGAGCCGCCAGGTCGTGATCGCTGGAACCCTAGGCGGGCTATTCGTGGGGCGCGACTGCGGGCATTCATGGGTAAAGGTGGGTGCGCTGGGCGGCCGCTTCATACAGGCGGCTGCCGTCTCGCCCACGTTCGACAGCGATTCCACGCTGATTGTCGGCACCGCCGGCTCTGGCGCCTTCCTTTCGGTGGACGGCGGAACGTCGTGGCGTGATCAAGACTTCTGGGGCCAGCGGCCGGACGTCACCGCGCTGGCGTTCTCGCCCACATACGCAAGCGACGGCATGATCCTGGCCGGGACGAGCCAAGACGGCGTGTACGTCACCACCAATCGTGGGCGCACCTGGAACGCCGCCAACCTTGGTCTCGCCGATCTATCAGTCAATGCGCTAGCCGCTCACCTCGGGCCTGAGGAGAGCGGATTGCTGTTCGCGGGAACGTCGACCGGCCTGTATCAATGGGCAGCCGAGGCACGGCAATGGTTCGCCGCGGCCGGGTTTCCGGCCGGCAAACCGGTTCAGGCCATCGACTTCGCACCGAGCCCAAGTGGTGGTGCGTTGTTCGTGGGAACCGAGGGTGGGGGGCTTTGGCGGTCAATCGACGGCAACGCGTTGCATCGGCTCGAGACCGTGGACGCCGATGCCAGCGTCAATGCCATCGCAGTGTCGGCGGACTTCGGCGCCGATGGCACGCTGATGATTGCCACGGCCGAGCGTGGCCTCATGCGGTCGCGCGATCGCGGCGCCTCGTGGCAGCCGCTGGCGAGTGCTGCGGATGCCAGTTCGGTCCTGGCCCTCACGAGCTGCGTCAGCCCGGACGGCCTGGTGTGGCTGGCCGGTCTGCACGAGCGAGGCGTCCTGCGTTCGGCGGACGGCGGCGGGTCCTGGCGGCCTTCCAACGTTGGCATGTCGAGCCGACCGGTCCTGGCGCTGGCGTTGTCCCCTGACATTGCGTCCGACGGCACGCTCCTTGTCGGCACGGCGGCCGAAGGCGTGCTGCGATCCACCGACAGCGGATTGACCTGGTCCTCCGCCAGCGAGGGCCTCGGCGAGTTGAGCGTCACGTCACTGGTCTGCTCGCCGACGTTCCCGGCCGATCGCCGGGTATGGGCGATCGCTGGAGTTAGTCTCATGGAAAGCCGCGACGGCGGGCAGGCGTGGGAGCCGGTGGCCGGTCTGCCACGGGACGTCATGCCGCTGAGCCTGGCCGTCGCACCGGATGCACCTGCCGGCCATGCCATCGCGGTTGGGGGCGCCGACGGGGCGTTGGCGCTATCGCGCGACGGCGGCACGTCGTGGTCGCCGTCGGCTGAGCACTTCGCAGGCCGGAACGTCGTAACGGTGGCGTTTTCTCCGAACTACGCCTTCGACGGCACACTCTTCGCGGCCACCGCGGGTGAGGGAATGGTTGCGGTGTATCGCTCGACGGATCGCGGCGCCGCGTGGCGTCAGATCCTCGAACACGCTGGCGACGGCTGGGTCTCGCTGGCAATTCCACTCACCTATGGCCACAGGGACGACTTCATAGCCGTCGCCACCGGTCGCGCGGTGATCACACCAGCTGGGCGCCAGGTGGAGTCCTGGCGCGCGACGCAACTAACCGAAGCCCGCTCGTCCGTCCTCACCGTGAGGGCTTCGGCACGGTTCGCCACGAACGACACCCTGTATGCCGCCACGAGCCGCGGCGTCTTGCGATCGTCGGACCGCGGCCGCATATGGCGCCGGCTGTCGGCCGGTATGGGAGCGCCGCCAGTGACCACCTTGACCCTCGCGCCTGACCAAGCCGGCAATGACATGCTGGTCGCCGGAACTCTCCAGGGCAGCGTGTGGCGCCTGCGGGATGCTGAAGCGGCGCAAGACTAGGTGTATGGATCGGCTGCGTCGCGCAAGCCGTCACCCATGAAGTTGAACAGCAACACCACCACGATCACAAACAGGCCAGGAATGAGCATCCAGGGATAGAGGGCGATGCTCCGTACGTTCTGGGCGTCTTGCATCAGGCTTCCCCAGCTCACTGATGGCTCACGAATCCCCAGCCCCAAGAAGCTCAGCGAAGTCTCGGCGAGAATCATGTTCGGCACCGTCAACGTCAGGCTGACGATCAAATAGCTCATGAATCCGGGAACCATGTGGTCGAAGATCAGCCGCATATGCCCGGCGCCGGCAACTCTGGCCGCCATCACGTAGTCGTGTTCGCGCAACTCGAGGATCTTGCCCCGCACCACCCGAGCCAGGCCGGCCCAGCCGATGACTGACAGCACCACCGTGATTGCGAAATAGCGCTGAATGGGCGTCCAGAACGGCGGGATTGCGGCACCGATTGCCATCCACAGCGGGATCGATGGAATCGAGATCACGACCTCGATAAACCGTTGAATGAGGATGTCGCTCGTCCCCCCGATATAGCCGGACACCGAGCCGATGACCACGCCGAGCACGAAGCTCAGCAAGACCCCGATGAGACCAATGGAAAGGCTGATCCGAGCACCCGCCAGGACACGAGAGAACATATCGCGTCCCAGCCTGTCCGTCCCGAAAAGGAATACCTTTCCATCCGCTACACCAAAGAAGTGGAGATCCATCTCCCAAAGGCCCCAGAATTTGTATGGCTCACCGCGTTGAAAGAAGACGATCTTGTTTATCGTGGAAAGATCATCTTCGTAGACCCGCTTGAACTCCACCGGATCCAGCTCTGACTTGATTCCATAGACAAACGGTCCCTGGAAGTTGCCTTCGCTATCCCAGAAGTGGATGCGGGAAGGCGGTGAGTTCAGGAATCCGTGGTCCGAGGTCTCTTTATATGGAATCCAAAAGTCATAGGTCAGTGCAAAAAAATAGGCAATCGCCAATAGACACAGGCTAAACATGCCCAGCCTATGTCGCCGCATTTTGCGCCACATGAGGGTCCATTGGCCGGCCGTGAAGTGGCGTTCCTCGTCGGTGAATTCACGAATGTCCGCCCGCTCAGCCGCAACCTCGGTATCCGTCGAGACTCCCATTTCAGACAGCTGTTCGTTCCTGGCGGATTCGAGGGTCAACGACTACCAGCAGCACGTCCGAAAGGAGCGTTCCGAAAATCGTGAGCGCGGCCTCAACCATCAGGATGCTGCCCGCCAGGTGCATGTCCTGAACGCGCAATGCGACCAGCAGCACCGCTCCGGTCATCGGGATGTTGAGCACGATCGCGGTGATGGCGCTGCCCGAGACAATTGCCGGCAAGGTCCATCCCACGGTGCTGATGATGGGGTTCAATGCCAATCGAACCGGATACTTGAACAGGAGTCGTCGTTCGGGAACGCCTTTGGCCCGCGCAGTGATGACGTATTGCTTGCCTAGCTCATCCAAAAGCACGCCTCGCATCACACGAATAAGCCCGGCCGTTCCTGCGGTGGCAACGACGAACACCGGGACCCAAAGGTGATTGATCATGTCCCACAGTTTCCCAAGGCTCCATGGCGCAAGGAGATATTCGGGCGAAAAGAGCCCCCCTGGACTGACACCGAACACTTGAAAGAGGAAATACATAAGCATGAGTGCGATCATGAAGTTTGGGGTAGCTAGGCCAATGAACCCAACGGCTGTGAATGCGTAATCGCCGAGGCTGTACTGATGAGTGGCTGAATATATGCCAATTGGCACTGCGATCAAATAGGTCAAGGTGAGAGAAACAGTCGTCACTAGCATCGTCGGGGGTACGACTTCTTGCAGGATCGAGAGGACGGTGCGGCGCGATCCGCCACCGTAGCTGCCGAATGAACGTCCCATGTCGCCGCGAATAAACCGCGTGATCCAATTCACATATTGCTCGACTGGCGTTCGGTCTAATCCGTAGTAGATACGAAGGTTTTCGATTTCGGCTTCGTGGAGGGTCAATCCCTCAGCTTTGAGCGCATTAAGGTGGGTGGTTAGATAGTCACCCGGAGGCAGCTGGATAACGATGAATATCAACGCGCTCAGAATCCACCAGGCGAGCACCATGTAGCCGATGCGCCGGACGAGGTAGGCCCTCACGGCGCTCCCTTAGAGCGCCTTACGAAGTCGAGCATGCGGCGCAGGGGGTTCGGCAGACTGGCGTCGATCCATGCGCCGCGTCTGTACAACCCGGGTCGGAAGCCGAACGACGCCCGGGCAAACGCCCGCCTCAATGGCCGTTGGCCGGCCATAGGCAGCGCCGCTTGAGATCGGCGATTCCTATACCGCCCCTGGGGATCGATCACGCCGCTCATGTTCGCGCCCCCCTGACGCCACCGGCAGCGCCGCCAACGGTCTCGCGCTGCGCTCGTGGGCACAGCGCGCGGCGTCGCGTCTGTCGCGGCCCCGCGCCCTTGGATCTCCAAGGACGGGGGCCGCGGCAAGGCTCTTTAGCCGACCGACCCTACCGGTCGTAGTAGAACTGCGGGAAGCCGTAGGGCCGCACGAAGTTAATCGCGGCAGCGAAGTTGATGCCCGTCGGCACGTTGCGCAGATTCTGATTGACGATGGTCGGCTGCGGCGGATATCCGACCGTGCCGATGATTGGGTACTGGTCGTAGAAGTAGGACCAGAACTTCACGCCGAGATCGTCGTACTCGGCTGAGCCCGGCACTGCCTGGCGCCATTGCTCGCGCAGATTCTTGGCCTCTTTCACCCAGTCCGGAGGCTCCTCGCCTTCCGCGCCGTCGGTTTGGATCCATTGGGCCCAACTGCCGGCCCAATAGCTCTCATAGGTGTCCATGCCGTAGTGCCACGACGCCCAGCGGGTGAAATAGGCCGCCGCTTCGCTGATGTCCTGGGGCATCATCACTTCAGTGAACGTCCTCGCACGCTCGCGGAAGAGCGCTTCCTCTTCGAACTGCCACTCGGCATGGAGGCCCACCGCCTGCCAGTCCTTGATGACCAGCGTGGCGATGTCTTCCTTGGGGCCCTCCTGGTCGGAGACTGTCAGCAAGATGCTGAACCGCTCACCGTCCGGCCGGAGTCGCCAGCCCTCGCTGTCGCGCTTGTCCAGCCCTATCCCATCGAGCAGGCGATTGGCCTGGTCGGGATCGTATTCGGTATGGAGCGTGCCCCACTCCGGCTTGAAGAAGCTGTAGGACTCAAGCAGGTAGGGCGTGAACGGCCGCGCCAGGCCAAAGAACAAGGTCTCGTTGATGGCCTCGCGATTAATGGCCACCGAAGCCGCGACCCGAAAGTCCTTCTCCCGGAAGATGGCAGCGATCGCCGGATCCTTGTAGGTCTGGTTGGGGAACAAGGACATGGCCGACGTTCGCAAGCTGGAAGCGACCACCGTGCGGTATCCCCCGCGGTCCTCCTCCGCCCGATAGAGCTCCATGTTCTTGAGGTCGAGCACGAACTGCGCAAAGTCAAGCTCACCGGCCGTGACCTTGATCTGGTAGACCTCCTTGTCCTTGATCCAGAAGTGGTTGACGTAGTCGATGTAGGGCAACTGGTTTCCCGCGGTATCGACCGCGTGATAGTAGGGGTTCCGCGCAAACTGCGTGACCTCAGGCGAGGCGCCGACGTTGACCCATGGCCCGAGAGCCGGACGGAAGGCTGCGTCCTCTCGCGACAGCGAAGTGCTGGGCCCGTAGTAGAACTTGGACTTGAAATGGTCGGCCCAGGTTTCAAAACCGGCTTTCTCGGCGAGTCGCTGCGCGTCCGAGTTGTACTTCTCATGGAAGCGCTCAAGGTAGTGCCGCGGTGAAAACACCCAGGGATCACCGGAGTACCGTCCCATGCGATCCAGATACTGAGGCGCCGGCCGGTCGAATTTGAACTCGACGACCGTGTCCTCGACCTTGACGATCTCGCGGAGCCCAATCCTCTCGGCGCCGTGCTGGAGACTACCGCTCGGGTTGGCGAGATCGTTGCCCCAGTAGTCCTCGTAAGTGAACATGAAATCGTCCGCCGTGAACGGCGCACCATCGGACCACTTGTGGCCTTCCCGAATCTCGAAGGTGAACGTCTGCAAGTCACTCGAGACATCGAGGTTCTTGGCTAGGTCGAGAAACAGCTCGGTTCCCGTCATGGCGTAGGCCATGAGACTGGCGTCGCCCCCGTAGCCAATCTCAATCGAGCGGCGAATGCCGCCCAGCCGCAGCGTGCCGCCGTAGTTCCCGACTTGCTCGACCGGCTCGATAACCCACGGGTCCTTGGGCAGGCGGCTATCGACGGGGGGCAGGGAGCCCGCCTGGACCTTGGCCGCCAGCATCGGCGCCTCCGAAAATCGGGATGGCGTGGGCACTTCCTTGATGACGATGCGCTCGACGGGGATTTCCTTGACGACCTCCTTCGTAACAACCGTCTCGACCTGAACCTCCTTGACGACCTCTACGGGGACTTCCTTGATGATTTCCTTGGTCACCACCGTCTCAATGGGAACTTCCTTGATGACCTCTTGCCTCACCACGGTCTCGACCGGGACTTCCTTGATGACCTCTTTAACTTCGGTGACCGTCACCGTCACGGTCTTCTCGGTGACCTCCGCCTCGCCGCATGCAGCCAACGCGGACATCGCGGCGACCCCGCCGGTCATGGTCATGAATTTTCTGCGGCTGAGCTTACGCATACTAATAATTCCTCCCCAGACTATTCCCCACCGATATCATACGTGAGCCGGGCAAACTCGGCGAGCGAAGCGGCTCGTCGCCGGCGGACCCGTGAGCCCAAATCTCGCTGCCCGCTTCTCAGGTGAACGAGGCTCTAAATGAGTCCCGAGGCTCCTGGCCTCCCGACAGTGAAGGTCGTGTCCACGAGTCTCGCGTCGGCGTCCCCGAGGCGCCGCAGCCGTGGGGCTGATGAGCTCGGGCGAGTTGTTGATCATCGCGGCGGCAGAACGGCTTGCCGGGTTGCAATGCGGCTGGTCCACTGCGGCCGGCCGCCCGAGAGCGACCTGCACGCTCTTGACGGTCGGCATGCGGCGACGGGTAGCCACCGTCCGCGTCGCAACGGCCCCACAGCGTGCGAGACCGGCGGCCAGGGCGATTCCGAGGGCAACGACCACCCTGAACAGTTATGGTGTGGTGGGTTCCCGGTGGTCCCTTTGGTCGGCTCCCCGGGCGCGAAAACACCTTCGGCCGACCCGCGTAGGCCAGAATTCGCGCTCAGCGATCGCCGCCGGACCGGAGAGTCGCTGTGGTGGGTATGTCCACCGCCGTCAGGTGCGAATGTCCACTTCGCCTCTTCACGGCCGCCAAGTCACCCTGGGTGGCGCTCGTCGCCTTCACCCGCAAGCGCTCATCCTCTGCAACGCGCTGCGCGAATCCCAGAACACCTGTGGCCCCACCTTGGCCTAACCCTTGACGCTCCAACACTAATGCTCTGGGGTCACTACACCTAGGGTTCGACGCGCACGAAGTCGGAGATTTCGCTGAGGCCGAAGGCGTTGATCGCCTTGATCCGGTAGACATGGCGCACGCCATCCGTCACGCTCGTGTCGGAGTACGTGGTGCTGCTGCTGCCCGTGTTCTCCACGTAGACCAGCAGCGTCTTTTCGCCCTCGGTGGACCTTCTCCGAAGGATCTGGTAGCCCGTAATCGAATCGTCACCGGGGTCGTCCCAGCTCAAGGTGATCGAGCCGGCGGTATTCACCGTCGCCGTCAGATTCGTCGGCTTCGCCGGACGGGTGTCCACGACGTCCGTGACCGTGATGGCCACCGCGACCGTCGACGTGCTCACCCCGTGGCTGGCCGTCACCGTCAGCGCGTAGCTTGTCGTGGTCTCGTAGTCCAGCGCGTCGTCCACCGTGATGGCCACCGCGACCGTCGACGTGCTCACCCCGTGACTGGCCGTCACCGTCAGCGCGTAGCTCGTGGTGGTCTCGTAGTCCAGCGCGCCGTCCACCGTGATGGCGCCCGAGCTAGCGTCGATGGCAAAGGTCCCGGCATCGTTGCCGCGGGTGGCAGATGCGTGAGCCAGCACGCGGCGACGTCAACCCGCGACGTCAACCCTTTGCCTGCGCCTGCCCTCTCAGATCCGAACGCCGACCTTGGCATCGCTTGCCGCAAACTCAATCTGCGCAGCCGCCCACGGATGCCAACCCAGCTTCCATTACGAAAAATTATTCACAAATAGACTGAAGCGAGTGGCTATTATCACGCTGCTGGCCCGCAGTCAACGCCGGCCGCCCCGGCTCAGTTCTTGTTTGCGATGCGCCCCCAGGTGGGGCCTTCGGTTGCGCATTCCGCGTCTCCAATACGCCTTGGATCAGCGGCACCACGAACCTGCCGGTCGTCGCTGGGTCGCCTGGTCCTCAGAAGAGACTTCGCGGATCCGGGCCACCAGAATCTGCTCCACCCGAAGGGTTCGCGGGCCATTTCATGCGCGACCCCTCAGAGGTTGATTTGGACGTCTCGGGCATTCATGGTCCGCCCCAAGGGCGGATATGCACGCGCACTTCTGTAGCGCCTCGATATGAAGTGCCCATTGCGGCTTGGGCCAATCATGCTGGTATCGCCATACTGGAGCGCGTCAAGTCCGGCGCTCGGTTTCACGTGTGATCATCGCTGTAGGAGTTGTCGCGAATGACTCTTCGTCCCTGCGTGGCGATGCTGATTCTCGTTGTCGCAGTCGCGACGGCGGCGTGTGACGCGGCTGCCGGCCACCGCGGCACGGCCCAGCCGCCGCCGGCTGAGGTGACCACGGCCGCCGCCTCCGACGTCGACCGGGAGGCGCTTGAAGCGCTCTACAACGCGACCGACGGGGCAAATTGGACAAACCACCACAACTGGCTGAGCGAGGCGCCGATCAGCGAATGGCATGGCGTCACCACCGATCGCACCGGCCGCGTCAGCATGCTGTGGCCTTATGGCAACCAGCTACGCGGGGAGATCCCGCCTGAACTGGGCCGACTTACGCACCTGACGCACCTGTGGCTCTATGGGAACCAGTTGACCGGAGCGATACCCGCCGAGTTGGGAGACCTTTCCAGGCTGAGACGTCTACATCTCCAGGAGAACCAACTCAGTGGGGCGATCCCGCCCGAGCTGAGTCGCCTCTCCGACCTAGAAGTACTTTATCTTCAGCAAAACCAGTTGACGGAGACGATCCCCGCCGGTTTGGGACACCTCACCAATCTGGCAAGGCTGCAGATACAGGCAAACCGACTGAGCGGGGAAATTCCGACCGAACTCGGGCGTCTCAAGAACTTGAAGACTCTGGCGCTCGGTCGGAATCAATTGACTGGGGAAATCCCACCCGTGTTGGGCGATCTCGCCGACCTGGAGATCCTGACGCTTGAGCGTAGTCAATTGAGTGGGCCCATACCGCCCGAGCTGGGTCGCATTACCAACTTGGCGATACTGAATCTCGGAAACAACCAGTTGCGTGGGCCGATTCCGCCCGAAATCGGCCATCTCTCCAAACTGACGCGTCTGCTGCTCAATGAGAACCAAATCACGGGGACGATCCCCCCCGAACTGGACCGTCTCGGCAGACTGACAGCATTGGACCTGAGCGACAATCAGTTGGGTGGAACGATTCCGCCCGAGTTGCCCGATGGAGCGATCCCGCCCGAGTTGAGGAACCTCGCCAGGTTGACACGGCTGTTGCTCTCTGGGAATCAACTCAGCGGGTGTATCCCCAAGCGACTGAGAGTTGTAGCGCTCAGTGATCTCGACGCGCTGAGTTTGCCATTCTGCGAAGCCAACGGAAGCTCGAGCATCGCGACACCGGCCCAGACGCCCACCGCCGCACCGTCGGTTGACCGAACGGTGCTCGTCGCGCTCTACCACGCAACCGACGGTCCGAACTGGTCGAACAACAACAACTGGCTGAGCGAGGCGCCAATCGGTGACTGGTATGGAGTCACCACCGCCGGCGAGCGGGTCACGTGGCTGCAGCTCGGTGATAACCGGCTGCGCGGCGAGCTACCGTCCGAAATGGCCCGGCTCTCCCATCTGAGAGTGCTGCATCTCTATGGGAACCAGTTGACCGGGGCGATCCCCGCCGAGTTGGGACGCCTTGCCAAGCTGAAGGAACTGCTGCTCCATGAGAATCAGCTGACGGGAGCGATCTCCCCCGAGTTGAGTCGCCTATCCAATGGGGATTATATCGGATAGTGCCCACGGGGAGGGGCGGCTACGGGTGGTTGATGCCCTTCCCCTTGAGGTTCTTCTCGATGCACACGATGTGCTCGCGAAGCCACTGCAACCGGCGGAGGTCCGCCAGCGCACACTCGAATGCATCGGTTGTGGCCGTGTGCTTCCCGTGGGTGATATCCGTATCGCTGATCGCGATGGCGTGCAATTGCAGGTCGAGCACGACGCGATCCGGCCCGACGTAGAGGTCATGTAGCGACGTAACCAGGCCCTTCAGCACGTCGAGATTCTGCCGCAAGCGCTCCTCGACCTCTTCGACCTCGTCAAGCGCGTGGCTGCGACGTTCGATCCAGTCGGCAATCTGCCGTTGGCGGTCATCGGCGCTCATCATGATGCTCTAGGATACCAGCCCCATCCCCTTGACAGCATGGGCACTATTGTGTAATCTGTTAGCACGATATAGGAGGGCAGCGATGGCACAGCAGGCACCGGGCCAGCACTACCGCAAGGGCATTTCCCTGGTCGAGATCATGCGGATGTTCCCCGACGACGCGACCGCCGAGGCCTGGTTCGCATCCACCCGCTGGCCCGACGGCCCGCGCTGCCCCGCCTGCGACTCCGACAACGTGCTCTCCGGCGCCAAGCACAAGACCATGCCCTACCGCTGCCGCGCCAAGGGCTGCCGCAAGCGGTTCTCCGTCAAGACCGGCACGGTCATGGAAGCCTCGAACATCGGCTACCAGAAGTGGGCGATGGCCATGTACTTGAGCCTCACGTCGCTCAAGAGTGTGTCCAGCATGAAGCTCCACCGCGACCTGGACATCTCCCAGAAGTCCGCGTGGCACATGGCCCACCGGCTGCGGCAAGCGTTCGCCCAGGCATCCGACGAGCCGATGGCCGGCCCGGTGGAAGTGGACGAGACGTTCGTGGGCGGCAAGCGCAAGAACATGTCGAACGCGCAACGCGCCGAACTCGCGGACGCTGGCCGCGGCACCGTCGGCAAGACCGCCGTGGCGGGCATCAAGGATCGGGCGACCAATCAGGTCCGCGCCGAGGTGGTGCCGGACACGACGCGCGCCACGCTCCAGGGCTTCGTCGGCGAGCACGCGGCGGCTGGCGCGACGATCTACACCGACGAGGCCACGGCGTACGCGGGGCTGCCGAACCATGAGACCGTCCGGCATAGCGTCGGCGAGTACGTGCGCGACCAGGCGCACACCAACGGCCTGGAATCCTTCTGGGCCGCGCTCAAGCGGGCGCACGACGGCGTGTTCCACAAGATGAGCCCGAAGCACCTCGACCGCTACGTCCAGGAGTTCGCGGGCAAGCACAACGTGCGCGGCGCGGACACGCGCGACCAGCTGCGCGGGCTGGTGGCCGACATGGACGGCCGGCGGCTCACCTACGACGCGCTGATCGCCCCGAACGGGCTGTCCAGTGGGGCGCGGCGGTCATGACGCCGAACTGGCGCAATCGGACGCTGTGGACGGGCGACAACCTCGACATCATGCGGGGGATGAACTCCGAGTCGGTGGATCTCATCTACGCCGACCCGCCCTTCAACTCGCAGGCCGACTATGCCGCGCCTGTCGGCTCCGAAGCTGCCGGCGCGGCGTTCAAGGACACGTGGACGCTGGACGACGTGGACGAGGCGTGGCATGGGCTGATCGCCGAACAGGAACCGGCGCTCTACCGCATCATCGACGCGGCAGGGCTGGCCCACGGCAAGGGCATGAAGTCCTACCTGATCATGATGGCGGCCCGCCTGCTCGAAATGCGGCGCGTGCTGAAGGCCAACGGCTCGCTGTATGTGCACTGCGACCCCACAGCCTCGCACTATCTCAAGTCACTTCTGGATGCAATATTCGGGGGGGGCAATTTCGCAATGAGTTGGTCTGGAAGCGGACGAGTGCGCATAGTGACGCCCAGCGATTCGCCAGCGTCTCGGACCGGCTCCTGTTCTACGGGCGCGACGCGATGACCTGGAATCGCCAGTATCTCCCGCTCAGCGCGACCTACGTAGCGCGCGACTATCGCCATACCGATGACCGGGGCCGCTATCGCGTTGACAACCTCACCGGCCCCGGCCAATCGCGCGGGCCATCGGGCGAGCCGTGGCGCGGGTATGATCCGGGCACGAGCGGGCGATGCTGGAGCGTGCCGAAGACCGGCAGCTACGCGGCGTGGATTGACGCGCACGTCATCCCTGGATACGCGCGGCTCGCGGGCATTCACGAGCGACTCGATGCCCTCGCGGACGCGGGGCTGATTGACTGGACCTCGGAGGGCTACCCCCGATTGAAGCGCTATCTGGCCGCCTCGAAGGGTGAGGCGGTATCCGATTTCATCGGTGACCTCCAGAACGTGAATAATCGCTCGCGGGAGCATGTTGGCTACCCCACGCAGAAGCCGCTGGCGCTGCTCGACCGCATCATCCGCGCCAGCAGCAACGAAGGCGACGTCGTGCTCGACCCGTTCTGCGGCTGCGCCACGGCGCTGGTGGCCGCCGACCGGCTGGATCGGCAGTGGGTGGGCATTGACCTGTCGCCACTGGCCGCGCGGCTGGTGCTCAAGCGGCTACGCGATGACCGCGGCCCGATGTTCGACGACGTGGTGCACCGCACCGACATTCCGCGCCGCACCGATCAAGGCGACGTGCCCAACTACCGCACCCACAAGCACCGGTTGTATGGCCGTCAAGAGGGGGTGTGCGCGGGCTGTCTCGTGCTGTTCCCGTTCCGCAATTTCACCGTCGACCACATCATCGCGCGCCGCAAGGGCGGCAGTGACGCGCTCGACAATCTCCAGTTGCTATGCGCCGCGTGCAACGCCGTGAAGGGCACGCAGTCGCAGGAAGCGTTCATCGCACGGCTCGTTGCGCAAGGGGTCCGCCCATGAGCACACGCCGACGCCGGAAGCGACGGCCGCCCGTGGTCCGCGTGGTGGAATCGACGTATCAGCCGACGAAAGCCGAGAAAGAAGAGCTGCTGGCATTCCCCGAGGGCACGACGCCGGAGGACCTGGTGCGCGCCGTCACGCGGACGGTGCGGCTGCGCCCCGTGCGCCGCGACCAGGTGCGCTAGGTGGCGTGGGCACTATCCGATATAATCCCCTATCCAATCTGACAAGGCTGATTCTCAATGGCAACCAGTTGCTCGGGGAGATCCCATCCGCGCTGGGCAACCTTTCCGAGTTGCAAGAGCTGTGGTTGGCTGACAACCAATTCATTGGAGCGATTCCGTCCGAATTGGGCAGCTTTGCCAACCTGGCGCTGCTGGATCTGAGCAGGAATCAGTTGAGCGGAGCAATCCCGTCCGAGCTGGGCAGTCTTGCCAACTTGAGATATCTGCTGCTCGCCGGCAATCAGTTAAGTGGGGAGATACCATCTGAATTGTGGCGCCTGCCCCACCTGACCCATCTGATTCTCGCGGATAACGAGTTGAGCGGGTCGATCCCGCCCGAGCTGGGCCGACAGACCCACCTGAGATTTCTGTGGCTCAATGGCAATCGGCTCCAGGGAGCAATCCCGCCTGAACTGGGTCGCCTGTCCCTCTCTCGCCTTAATCGGCCCTCCTTCCTGAGTTCGCTGCGGCTCGACGACAATCGGCTAAGTGGGAAGATCCCAACTGAGTTGGGCTACCTTTCCAACCTGGTGGTGCTGATGCTCGGCGGGAGCAACCAACTCTCTGGTTGCATCCCCGGCGAGTCGCAGGAGGTTGAGGCCAACGACCTCGGCGAGCTTGGTCTGCCCGTGTGCGGCGCTAGCTGAGGCCCGGGCCTCCGGCCGCAAGCAGAATCTGCCAAATGGATGGGCGACGTTCCCATTGTGGCCGCAGCCGCGTGGGAGCGAGTCGCATCGCCGATATCGCGCCCGTAGCTCTGTAGGCAATGCGACTGCGAACCCGTCCGCGCACTCGACATTCGCCGCTACCCTCGACTAGACCCTCCGACGCCGCGACCACGAGATCAATCGCCGTCGACAGAATCCCGACACCTCACTCGCAGAAGGTGATCGGCAGGTATTGAAAGTTGTTCCCAGGAATCCTTCGCAGCGCCACCGGGATGCATCCCGTCAACAAAGGGCTGCTGGGGAGGGTCAAGAGCTGCAGGTTGCCAAGCCGCGCCAACTCGGCGGGTATCGTCCCTCTCAGCCTATTTCCCCAGAGCATCAAGGTTTGCAGATTGGCGAGCTGACCTAACTCGGCGGGAATCTTGCCGCTCAGCCGGCAAAATGAGAGGTCCAGCGTAAGCAGGTTGGCGAGCTGGCCAAGCTCGACCGGAATCTCGCCACTCAAATCGTTTTCGCAGAGGTTGAGCAATTCCAGGCTTGCGAGACGTCCCAATTCCGCTGGTATCTCTCCCGTCAGGAAGTTCCCTCCAAGTTGGAGGGTTCTGAGGTTGGCGAGTTGACCGAATTCGTCTGGTATCTCGCCCTCCAATTTGTTTCTGGTAAGAACCAGGAATCTCAGGTTGGAGAGTTGGCCCAACTCGGCTGGTAGTTCTCCACTTAGGAAGTTCTCGCCAAGGCTGAGTACCTGCAGGTTGGCGAGTTGGCCTACCTCCGCGGGTATCTCTCCCCTCAACTCGTTCGCGCGGAGATTCAACTCTTGCAGGTGAGCAAGTTGGCCTAACTCGGGCGAGATATGTCCGCTCAACTCGTTCCCCGAGAGGTCGAGCTCTTGCAGGCTGCTCAGGAGGCCGAGGTCTGCCGGAATCTCCCCAGCCAGCTGGTTCGCACGGAGTCTGAGTTTCAGCAGGCGATCAAGATGCCCTAGTTCAGCCGGAATCTCCCCCGTCAAGGCGTTGAAGCTCAGACTGATCTCTCGCAGTTCGCCGAGCTGGGCCAGTTCGGCGGGCAGCGGTCCGCTTAGATTGTTCGTCGGGAGTACCAGGCTGATCACGCGGTCATTGGCGTCGGTGGTGACGCCGTGCCATTCACCGATTGGCGCCTCGCTCAGCCACTTGTCCTTGCGACTCCAATTCGGGCCATCGGTGGCGTCGAAGATGGCGGTGAGCACGGCCCTATCGGGTGGCGGCGGATGGGTGGCGGCGCCCACGCGCCCGGTGGTCGTGGACGTGCCGGGCACATTCCCAGTCGCCTGCGAGCCATCACAGCCCGCAACAGCCAGCACGGCCGCTGCGAGAAGTGCGACCCATCGGACGGGCCCCATAGACCGTCGGCGGGCGGATGCCAGCATGCGGCAAGGCTCCGATTCCATGTCAGCCAGCGCCGACTTCACGATACGCACGTGCAATCCCGCAGTCCGAGTCGGCTAACGTCTCTTGCACTGACGTCCCCGTCCCCCGGCATGGGGCCCGCGAGATGGCTGAAAGACGGATACGGGGCTCTCAGGCGAGCCACCCGCGAAACTGCTCTCCAATCGAACGGTGATGCCCGTGACTGGTAAGAAAGCTGGGCCGCGATTTGGGCTGGTCGTCCGGTGCCCCAGGGTTTGGCTGCCAACGCAGAATGGAGCCAGCTGATTGCGCGCAATCACCCGCGCAGGTCCTCTTCTCCAGCGTGATGCCCAAACCAGTAGATCGGTCGATGCCCCAGGTCCCCAATTCACGGCCGCTTCAAAGTACAGCGAAGCTCACCACGATATTCTGCCTGAGCTTCCATTACGAAGATTCATTCACAATAGACGTTGAGTGCCGAAAGATTGTCACCAAGCTTACTCGGTGTCAACGTCCGCGTTACGCGGAAGCGGGCTATATTGACACCTTGGCGCCGCACGGCGAACCGCCACCGTCGGGCACCTCGCAGCGTCGGCTGCCTTACCCGGTGGATTCGCGCCCCGTATCAAGTAGTGGGCAGGCTCTTCGCCGAAATCACGGACTCAAAGTGACCCTCTGCACACCGCGGCTCAGTTCGCTTCGGCGGTGTCAATAGGCTCGTATCAGCCACCCCGAAAGCTCACGAGCCGACAGATCTGGCAGCCGGGCGACTCCGCCGCGCGACGCTACTTCCCTGGGCCGCCGAGTGGCGTTGACAGCGCTCGGGCCGCCGGCCTCTTTGCACTGCCTGCTCCACCTGTAGGTTTCTCCGGCCATTTCGTTCACTGTCAGCTTGTTGCTGATTCGGGCGTCACGAGCATCGATGGGCCGGGCCCCAGGCGAGCTGATCCGTGCAAATCTGCACAGCACCGATGTGAAGTCGCCGTGGTGACTTGGACGAGAAATGACGGCATCCGCATACCGCAGAGTGACGAATTCAGTACTAGATTCGACGTTCGATCATCTCGCCAGGAGGCCGTGTGAGTGACGCAGCATCCGGCCACGCAAGCACTCATCCTTGAATCCTCCAATGGCGACGCCGCCAATGATCAGTCCACCTAGCCGTCACCAGCGCCGCTGGTGAGTTTGGACTCTTGCGCTCACGGCCGTTCTCATTGCGTGTGCCCTGTCGGCCTGTGGATATGGCAGCTTCGGCGATTCCCCCTCTTCCTCGTTGGGGCCAGTCGACAGGCTGCATTGCAGCGGATGCTCCGCGCTCCACGCGACCCAGGCTGCCAACGTCCTGCCAACATCTGGGCCATCCTTCGGCCCCGGTGGCTGATTCGGGGTGGCACTTGGCGCGGCGAATTACAGGAGCGGCAGGGATTCTCAGCCGCTGGGCAAAGCTCGCGAGACCCCAAGCATCCGGGCTGTGGGTCCGACGACGGCAACCGCCGCCGTGCGCGGAGTCCTCCCAGCCACAGTGAGTTCTCCGGCGCATCGCCGATCAAGCGTTCCAGGTCGCGTCTCGGCGGCTGGACGACCCCGGCTGCCCGACATCAAGCAGCACGTGCAGGTCTTCCCGCCGCGTATGGCTGGGGATGCGGATGTGTCGGATCAACCCGACACACCAGAGGCGGCGGACGCGGCCCGTGCGGAACTGCCGCGTATCGGCCACTTGCGTGACGGTGGGGAATTGCGGTCCGTGATCCGTGGCGGTGGTTCGTCGGCGGGACGCGGGCGGAATCCGGCTTCGATGGCGAGTCTCGGCCGCCGCAGTAATGAGACACGGCACGTCGGCGATCGTCGCGGCAATACCGAGGCAGCCCGACGCGCTGCTTTGAACTCGAGGTTCAGCCATCGCACGGTCGGACGATCAGCGACCGTGCAACAAGCGACAATCCAAGTATCCGCAAGGCTTTTGGGCCCGGGTTTCTCGGGCGCCTTGGACCATCACCTCGGGGACGTCCGGCACGTGCTCCGAGGTCTTCTGCAGGCGCATCCGAGGCGGTGAAAGAGTCTCGAGCTCACCCTCGTCGTCATTGGGGCCGAGCCCGACGCGCGACCCACCTGGTCCGGCACGAAGGCCTCGCAATGCCCCGCCGGATCGCCGCGATGTCGTGCGGCATGTCCCGGCCCTCCAGGATCCGCACGAACAGACGCACGGTCCGCAGGTAGGTGTAGCGCGTGCCCGACGACTTGTTCTCGGCAGCCGGCGCCGCCACTCAAGGCCCACGGTTCGGAGTGTCGCGAATGGCAACGAAGACACCAAAGAAGTACCACAGTTATGGTGTGGCCAAGCGCTGTGGCAGGCCCAACTTGATTCGCCTTAGACGCAGGACCAAGGCTCCCAAACCTGCAAACCTGCGTTGGAGCCCACACCCGGAATTGAACCGGGGACCTCGTCCTTACCAACTATTTTGCTGTCAGCGCTGTGGCACCCACCTGTAGACCTCGAGCGAAACGCATCAAATTATGGTGTGGTGGGTTTCCGGCAGTCACATTGGTCGGCTCCGCGGGCCCGAAAATTCATTCAGCCGACCCGCATGAGCCGGGAATCGCACTCAGCAATCATTGCGTGACCGATGACTTGCCGCAATTGGAATTCCCGACTCCATCGCGCGCTATTGTCACCTCGGCTTCGTCGGAGTTGCGCTGGATCTCCCTGGGGTGGTGTGCGCACCTGACTCGGATTCAGGAGGTCGCGAGTTCAAATCTCACCGCCCCGACCAAAGACCACCTGACACAGAGTTTCTGGTGTTCCTCTGAACGAGTCCTGTCTTGCGCTGTGCTTTTCCCGGCCAGGTGACAACCCCGGACGCCCCACCCGCCGAAGCCGCCCTCCGCGTGGCCATCCGGCTCTTCCTGCGCCACTGTCGCGCCACCCGCGCCCCGGCCACCGCGCCGCACTACCAGGAGCGCCTGGCCACCCTCCACCGCTGGCTCGGTGCCGCCGGCCTGCTCGCCCCACCGGATCGCCGCCGCCCCTCGCAGCCGCTCAACGCCTCCCTCTACCAAGCCCTGCGCCCCGGCACCATCGACCGCTTCGTCGAGGCCATGCGCGCCATGACCTACGCCAACGCGCTCACCGCCACCCCCGCCAAGCCGCTCAGCCCCGCCACCATCCGCAAGAACGTGGCCGCCGTGAAGACCTTCGCCGCCTGGTGCGTGGCCGACGGCTATCTCGACCTCAACCAGCTCGCCGGCTACTGCCTGCCGCTGCCCCCCCGAGCCCGAGATCGAGCCCTTCAGCGACGCCCAGGTCTTAGCCCTGGTGAGCGCCACCGCCAGCTGGACCCGCAGCCGCCGGCGCAACCTCGCCATCGCCCTGCTGCTGCTCGACACCGGCATCCGCGCCGGCGAGCTGCTGCGGCTCACTCCGGACGACCTCGACCTCGACGCCGGCTGGGTGCGCGTCTGGGGCAAGGGCGCGCGCCAGCGGCGCGTCGCCATCGGGCCGCGCGTGATCGACGCCCTGGCGGCCTACCAGGGCCTGGAGCGCCGCGGCATCTGCTCCCGGTTCTTCGAGAGCGAGAAGGGCGGGCCACTGAGCTGCCGCGGGCTCAAGCGCATGCTCGAGCGCCCGGCCGCGCGCGCCGGCGTCAGCGGGCGGCGCATCTCGCCGCACACCTTCCGCCACACCTTCGCCGTCAGCTACCCGCGCGCCGGCGGCGACGAGCGCAGCCTGCGACTGATCCTGGGGCACCAGTCGGGGGATTCGATCGAGGCCTGCCTGCGCTACGTGTTCGGCGAGCAGCACATCAAGGAGCGGCACACCCACTTCTCGCCCCTGGACCGGCTGGGCCTGGGTGCGACGCCGCGCTGAGCGCCGCCGCCTCACCACCCCAGCGCCTGCGCCCGTCCCGTCGTGCCCGCCAGCGCGTGGCACTGGTAGTGAAACCACCAGCCGTCGGCCTTCCGCACCCAGCACTGCGACGGCAGCAGCAGCTCGCCGCAGCCGCTGCAGCGGCGCCGTCGTAGCGCGGGCGGCGTCCGGTCCCGGGCGGCCGCTGGGACGGCGGTTAGTGCCGGACGCCCGTGCCGCTCCGCGTCGTCCGGCGGCGGGCCGCGGCTCATGTCGTGGGCTGCACCACAGTCACCCCACCAGTGTGCGGGCCGGCAGCCCGAGGGGCAGCACAGGTTTCCGTAGAAATGCGAAAAAGCGACGTGCGGGCGCTTGCCCAGCAGCCGGCCACGCCGTCGAACCGGTGCCTCGGGCGCCGGTCGTCATCCCGGCATCCGCGGCAGGCGGCCGCTCAACCGGCGCCCGTCGCCTGCGAGGAGGCATTCGCGCCTCGCCACCCGCACCCGGCGCACCGGAAGCCGGTCACCCAGCCGATCTCGGGCTACCTTGGGCCGAGCCCGCAGTCGTCGGCGCCGGCCGCGTGCCACAGCGGTTCCGGCGCCTCGCGGTACCCCCGAGCCATCGCCACGCGCGACCGCCGCGGGGTCGGTAGAGCACCGCCTCACCACGACCGGCAGGTCCGCGCGTGATTGACTTGCCCGCAGGCACCGCCGCGTCGAACTGCGGCCGACACCGCCCGCGGCGAGCAAACAAAGAAAACGAGCGCGCGTGCCCGCCGTAGGCGCCGCCCGGACTGGCGCTTGCGGGAACCACATCGGCTGCCGAGAACCCGAGGACAAGCAGGCTCGCCCACGTGACGGAGTGCACAGGTGCCGTCGGCCTCCGAGCCTCGCGCCGATGCCTCCGCCGGACGCTTCGCCGCGCACGATGCGCTCCCGACGCGACCGTTGGGCGCCCGATCCTCGGACCGGGCGCCCACTCGGCCGCAGGCAACTCGGCAACATGCCGTCAGGACATCAGCCCATCTTCCTTCAGGCTCACGACCCGGTCACCGCCGATGACGACGTGGTCCACGATCTGAATCCCCAGCAGATCGGCCGCCGCCACCAGCTTTCGGGTCAGCGCGGTGTCGTCCGCGCTCGGCGTCGGATCACCGCTGGGATGGTTGTGGCAGATGATGAGGTGGGGAATTGCCGCGACCACCGCCGGCCGCAGCACTTCCGCCGGCCGGACCATGATGGCGCAGACATTGCCCTGGTAGATGACGCGCTGGCCGACCACGTGGCGCCGGCTGTCGAGGAGCAGCACCCGCATCTGCTCCTGGGCCAGTCCGGCCATCTCGGGCGCCAGGAGCTGCCGCACGTCATCGGGGCGTCAATGGTGGGCCGGTCGTCCTGGTTGCGTGCCGGCTGGGCCTCTACGCCGTAGCGCAAGGCCAACTCGCGCAGGAGACGCAGGTTGAATCTGAGCGCGTCCAGCAGGATCTCGTCGCGGGTGTCTGTCGTCATTTCGGTCATGTCGGCCTCCTTGGCTGTGGGTTGAATAAAGCAATGGGGCCGCCTCCGAGATCTGAGACGGCTCCGTGCTACGCCGGGCTGTGGCAGTGGTAGTGCAGCGGTGAGCCCTCAGGTCTTGACGGGCAGGGTCTTGCTGCCAGGATTTGCTGAAATCCCCGGGGGTTCGTGCGGTCGATCCGCGGCGTCGATGGTCCGTGCCGCAGCCCACGGGCTGGGGGCTGCCGGTGCCACGGCGAGCTCCTGGTGCACGCGGTCGCACTTGCCGGGCAAGGTGATCCTCGTCGGCCGGCCGCCGGGGAAGACGGCGCCAGGGGGGCGTCGCGATGCGATACCTCCTGGGGACGGCTGATTCGGCTGGGTCTCGTGCCGCCGGCAGGGACGCCGGTACCCGTCGCTACCCGTCG
This sequence comes from Chloroflexota bacterium, assembly GCA_026708035.1. Lineage (NCBI taxonomy): Bacteria > Bacillati > Chloroflexota > Chloroflexota bacterium. The sequence continues at coordinate 94,574 of JAPOVQ010000010.1, forward strand.
CTGCCCGTCGCTACCCGTCGGCCTCCAACTCAGCGTTGCCTGAGGGTGTTGACCACCCCGGCCAGCAGGGGCGCCAGCGCCGCCGCCGACGGACAGTCGATGAAGCGCTCCCCGAAGAGCCGACGCATCTCCCGCCGGTTGCCGGCCTCCAGTTCGACGCCCAGCCCCAACACCTCGATCCGGGCCTCGGCCGCGCAGTGGTTCAGATGCTGCACGGCGGGCGGGTCGTGCGGCTCGCCGTCGTGGATGATCACCAGCACCTTCAGCGTCTCGGGACGCGCGGTCATCTCGTTGAGGATCGCCTCGTAAGCCGGGCTCATGGCGCTGCCGGTGTTGGCCGGCAGTCCCGCCAGCCGGGCCAGCGCCCGCTCCGACGCGTCACCCGACCGCAGGATCCACTCCGCGCCCTCGAAGGCGACCACCCCGTGCCAGACGTCCAGCTCCGCGCAGGCGAGGTGCAGCGTGGCCGCCGCCACCCGGGCCGCCGCCATCCGCGCCCCGTCCATGGAACCTGACCGGTCCAGCAACACGCCCACCGCCACGGACTGCGGATCGGGCTCCGGCTCCGCCGGCATCACGAAGGGCGTGGCGTCCTGGCTGCGGATCGCCGCCCGCAGGCTCAGCCGCCCATGGCGGTCGGTCCACTCCGGCGTGCGCGCCACCTCCGGCAGGGCGAGCCGCGCCACCAACTCGGACGCCAGCGGCTCCGCCGCCGCCAGCAGCGCGCCCGGCGGCGCCAGCAACCGCTCGGGGCCGAACCCCGCCGTCGCCACCTCGGCCGGAAGCTCGTCGTCGTCCGCCGCTGACTTGCCGGGATCCTTCCAGTCGGTCCCGCCGCCCGGCCGCGGCTCGGCCGGATCGACCCGCGTCCCGCGGTTCGGCGCCCCCGGCAGCGGCACCTGCTCGGGCAGTGTCTGCTCCAAATCCAGGATGGCCACGATCTGCTCCGCGAGGTCGTAGACCCGTCCCGTGTCCGGCGCCACCCACGCCTGCTCCACCAGCGGCTGCACCTGGCGCCAGCGCCGCCGGTTCAGCGCCGACAGTTGCCCGTTCAGCGGCAGCCCCAGCCGTCGGGCCCAGCGCCACTGCAGCGCCGCAAGCACCACCCAGCGCGGGTCGTCCGGGTCCTGCAACTCCCCGCGCGGCTGTCCTAGCGGCAGGACGCGCCCGTAGCACTGTCGCGTCAGCGCCGTCAGCGCCCGGCGCACCGTCCAGAACTGTCCGCCCATGATCCGCTCGATGCGCTCGTCCTCCAGCACGTTCGTGACCTGCTGCACCACCGGGGTGGCGCCGTCGCGCGGCGTGGTGTAGCGCGCATGGCCCACTTCGTGCACCAGCAAGCCGCGCGTCAGCAGGTACTGGGTCCGCGGCGGGCCCGGGTGGGCCCGCGGGTTCACCGTGATCGTGCGCCGGGCGAAGTCGCACACGCCGCTCGGGCAGATGATCGGGTTGTCCTCGAGCTCCACCGCGAAGGCGTAGGGGCCCAGGAACGACTTGCCGTAGGTCACGAGCTGACGCTCGATGCTCGGCCACTGATACCACTGCACCGCCATCGGTCTCCCTCCTTCTCCTTGGGTAACGTGCGAGGCCCGCGCCGCACGTGGCGCAGGCCTCGGGACACTTGGGGGTTCGCGGCCTCGGTCAGACGCCCACCGGTCGGTGATTGGCCACCATCTGCAGCAGCAGGTCGCGCGTCTCGCTCGTCACCCGCCCGTCGGAGTCGCGACCGGCCACTCCGGGGAGCCAGGACATCAGCGCCGCATCCGCCAGGATGCGTCCGGCGTCCCCCGGACCCTGCAGCGGCTCCCGCGCCAGCTCGCCCCAGGCCAGCAATCCCCGCGGCGTCATGTCCGCCGGCAGTTGCCGCGTGCGCCGCAGGGCGCGCGTCTCCTGGGCCACCCGCACCATCCAGGTGGCCACCGCCGCCGGCAGGCCCGTGCGCCGGCGCAGCAGCGTCGCCTCGTCCTTCGGCTCCAGGTAGTCGAACTCCAGCGTCACCGGGAACCGGTCCGCCAGCGCCGCGTCGATCGGGTTCACCAGGTACCCCTGGCCCTGGTTCATGGCCATCAGCACCATGAACCCGTCCACCGCCCGCACCTCGTGCGAGCCGTGCTCGGTCAGCACCAGCGCCCGGCGCGAGATCGCGCCCAGCAGCACGTTCAGCGTCTTGCCGGGCATGCGGTTGGCCTCGTCCACGAAGAGCACCTGCCCCTGCCGCATGGCCTGCGTCAACGGCCCGTCGGCCCAGGCATAGCGAGCCGCGGGGCTGCCGGTCTCCAGGTCGCCGCCCGCCGCCAGGCGACAGGCGATCTCTGCCTGCACCGTGAATGGGTCGGCCTCAGCCGACCGGTCCGGCACGTAGCCGCCCAGCAGGTCCACCGGCTGCATGGCCTCGTGGCCTTCGACGGTCCGCAGCTCGCGGTGGCCGTAGCGCGCGGCCTCGGTCGCGCACAGGGACTTGCCCGTGCCCCGCGGGCCTACCAGCATGGCGTGCAGGCCGCGTTCCACCGCCAGGACCAATTGGCCGAGTTGCGGCCCGCAGAACGTGGCGCCCTCCACTCGCCGCGTCAGAGCCTCGGGCAACCGGCTGGGCACGACCAGTCCCGTCGCCCGGTAGGCGGTCAGGGCCTCCGGGTCGGTTAGCAGCGGCGCCAGGTCGTCCGAGGTCGGGTCGGGTCGCGCCTCGCACGCCACCTCGATCACCAGCCGGTGCAACCGGTCGTTGACCGGCGCCGGCGTCTGGTCGCGGAACAGCAGCCAGTACCAGAGCTCATCTGCCACCCGCGCCAGCGGTACGGCAAGAGACTCGTCCACCTCGCCCTCGGCGGCTTGCCAGGCCGCCAACAAGGCCTCCCAGGCGTCCAGCAGGTCGATCGCGGACTCGCGGCTGGCGAACGCCTCCAGCAGCGCCACCAGCCCCAAATCGGCATCAACCCGCCGCAGCCCGGCCAGCGCCGGGCCGGCGAAGCTGATGACCCGCTCACCCCGTGTATGCCGTCGCGGCCGCCGCCGCAGCCACAGCCCATCGCCGTCGGCCAGCCGCGTCCGCGCCTCGAGCACATCCCCTTGCAGGCCCATCACGACGGCCTCCAGCAGCGGCACCGCGCACGGCGCCGGGCCGGCGTCGCGTCTCCGGGCCTGAGCCGGCAACGGCTCGTTCGCGTGCAGCCACGGCGCCAGCGCCGTGACGTCCTTGCCGTACAGCAGTTGCTCCCTGATCTCCCAGCCATGGACGTTGAGTTGACGTCCCATCGGGCACCTCCCGTCCTCCTCGGACGTGGAACGCCCGCGCGGGTCCGGCCCCGAGAGCCGGCACCACCCGCGCGGGCGCCGCCCCTTTGGGGCCTATCGAATCCGGGCGCTCAGCTCAGCGCGGCGCCCACCGGTTCCATCAGGGCCCGCTGCGTAAGCTCCGCGATCCACGCGGCCGCGGTGCGCCGGTCCAGCCGGCGGAGGTCGCAGCCGTACCGCGCCGGCGCGGCGGTCGCGACGTCCAGTCCCAGGCGATCGCCGAGCAACCGCAGGGCTTTCACCTGAATGGGAAGCACGTCCGCCGTCGCGGAAGCGGTAGCCGGTGCCGCCAATGGCGCCGTCGCACGGCTCACCTGTCGACGTGCCCCGCGTGGGCGATCGATCCAGTCCGGATCCACCGCCACCCGGTGCCAGGTGCCGCGCGCGACGTGCGCTGGGCGCACCCCACCCGTCAACTGGCGGATCGCAGCCGCCGCCTGCCGTCGGGTGATATCGCTCACCGCGACGCCGAAGCGCACCGGCAACTCCCGCCGCCAGTCGGCGCCGAGCAGCTCCGCCAGCAGAGTCAGCTGCCGGTTGCGCGCCGGCCGCTCCCCATACGGCACCTGCCGCCCGAGGCTCGCTTCGGGCCGCTCGCGACCAGCAGTCGGTATCGAGTCGCCGACCGCGTTTGACACTGTCGTGGGGGCCGTCACCGGCCCGCCACGCCGCCCCATGCGCCGTGCTGCCTGAGGCAGCAGACGCCCTAAACCTGGGATCATGACGCTTCTCCTTTGCCCATTGAGGGCACGAAGACCCGCCGGATCCCATCGCCGGCGGGCCGTGGGCCACCCTCCCGTGGCCGTCCCGCCGGCGCCTCAATACGCCGACCTCAAACTTCGACGCCCGGGGCGACCTCCCGGCGCTCCGGCGTCCTACTCACTCGGACCGGGCGACCTCCCGGCACCCGGTCCCATCAATCCGTGTCGCGGGCCCGCGGCGGTTTTGCGTTGCGCGGGTGTCGCGACAGGGAAAGCGTGCCCGGGATGTTCCGGAACGCCTATCCAGGTTTCCGTAAACGTGGAGAGACGGGGCGGCAAGGCCGCCGAGGAGACCGAGCAGCCGGAACAGCAGCCGTGCCCCCCATCCAATCAGTATTCGCTATGCGACGCGGCGGCTACTGCTGGTGACGTGCAGGCGAGAGGATCTTTCGGATCTGGGCGAGGATTCCCCGCAGAGATGCTGTCAGGCACACCTGACCTCGATAAGCATGGCGTAGTGTGAAGGAGTTGGCTTGCCAGTCATGCGTGTTGGGTAATGGCTCGACCGCCGGGAACTCGCACGTTCGTTTCGGTGCGCTACCAATCCCGGTCTACGAAGCCATCCCAGCTGGCGGATGTAGAGCTACCGATGGGCATAGCAGTGCGCGCCCAGACTTGAGGGGCTAGTGGTCTCCGGACTGTGCGGGTTGGAGTCCGGCCCTCGGCACCACTCGCAGAGGAGGGCCTTACTCGGTCTCCGCGCCCCTGTGGGACAAACCAGCCAGGCTAGGGGAGTTCGTGGTACACGTCGCGCCGTGAATTCCGGCTAAGTCTAGCTAGTCCGGATGGGTCGCGGACTGTGGCGTCGCCTGTTGCCGTGAATTGCGAGTGCGAGCGGCGCGAGTACTCGCGCCGCGTCCCGATCCACCGTCGACCCCGGGGGAGGTCACCGGCGGCCGCCGGAGGGCCCTGGATGCTCTCGGATGCCTCGTGCTCCAGTTGCCCGCCAGTGGCGCGCAGCTCGCGCAGCAAATTGGCAATCTCGGCATCGAGGGCCGCCAGCACCTGCGGTCGCCAGCGTCGCGACAGGTGGCGGCGACCCATACCGGCCGACGCGGCGATGCGCGCGATGGACTCGCCGGCCACCCAGCGCTGCAGGAACTCGCCCTTGCGGGGATCGAGGGCATTGGCTACGCGGGTGCAGGCGAGGCGCAGCACGGCTTGGACCGCCCAGCCCTCAGGGAATGCCCGGTCTGCGAACTGCGTCCGACCCAGCGACTGGAGGTCCCGGCACTTGGCCAGCGGCGAGCGCGAGAACTCCCCAGCCGAGCTGATCTTGCGTGGGGAAATCTCATACGGGAGTTGACATGGGCCGGTAAGCGTACGACGCCTCCGCCACCATGCCCGCCCCTAACTTCTCAAGTCACGCACTCTACCACGGCGACAATCTGGCGTCTCTCCGTGCCATGAACTCCGAGACCGTGGACCTGATCGCCACGGACCCGCCGTTCTACAAGGGTCGCGACTTCCACGCGACGCCCGATAGCCTGTCCGCCGGTGCGAAGTTCCAGGACCGGTGGTCATGGGAGCGCGACGTGCACCCCGACTGTGTCGACCAGCTCACCGACGATTGCCCCATGCCTAATAGAGGCCATCGAGCCGGTTCGCTACGCGCACTCAGACGGCATGGGCGCGTACATGTGCTTCATGGCCGTGCGGCTGCTGGCGATGCACCGGGTGCTAGAACCGACCGGCTCGATCTACCTGCATTGCAACCCCACGACCTCCCACCACCTCAAGGCCGTCATGGACGCGATCTTTGGGTGGCGGAGATTCAGGAACGAGATCGTCTGGTGCTATCGCGGCATGACGTCCAAGTCACGGCGATTCAACGCGAAGCACGATGTCCTGCTCTTTTGCGTACATGGGGGGCACATTCAATGTCCAGCGGAGCAACGCGATGCTGGCGAAGTACAGCCACCGTAACGACGGGGGGGTGCCGCTACATGCGGTCCAACGGCAAGCGCTACTACCTCAAGGGCGGCAAGCCGTCTGACACGGTGTGGGATATTCCCACACTCTCGCCCAGCCACTCAGAATGGATCGGCTGGCCGACGCAAAGGCCGATCACCCTCTACGAGCGGATAATCCAAGCATCCTCGAACGAGGGTGATATCGTGCTTGACCCGTTCGCTGGGTGCGCCACCACGCCGGTCGCCGCCGAACGCTTGGGCCGCCGCTGGATCCGCATGGACACTTGGGACGGCGCGACGGCCGCACCCTACCTGCGCGTCAAGTTGCGGGTGCCGGAACCGGAGGGGCCGCGCTGGTCGCGCGCCGAGATGTACGCGCACCTGCTCGACCAGCACGGGCCGACGTGCCAGGGCTGCGATCATACGTTCGATGACCCTCGCTACCTCGAACTCGACCACAACACGCCGCGATCCGACGGCGGGCTGAACCACGTCACCAACCGGATTTTGCTCTGCGGCCCGTGCAATCGGCTCATGTCGATCCAGTACACGCTCTCAGGGCTGCGGCGGCAGAACGCGAAGCTCGGCCATTTGGCGACGGGAAGGGGGCCGCAGTGTTCGAGATCGACTACACCGACGAAGGGCAAGTCCCACTTCTCGCATGGACGGCCATGCTCACGGCGCAAGGCGCGACGCTCGCCAAACTCGACAGCTTGCCTATGGATCAGAGGACGACCGAGAACGCTTTGGCTCGCGTACACTGGTTCGTGGAGAGCCCGTGGCGCGACCTGCCACAGATGCTCCTACACGAGGAACAAGCGATGCGAGTACTTGTGCAAATGCTCGACTGGCTCGTCTTTCAGTATCGGGATCAAATGTCCAACCGGTGACCGACCGCTCCGGTTGCTTAGCCCCCATCTCCCCAGCTCCGTGCCCCGCTGGGCAGCCCGTTGGGCGCAATCAGCGTCGCGAAGCGCAACCGCTTGCCCAGCAGGCCAGTGACCATCTCGCCCATCTGCGCCATTGTGTCGAGCTCGCGCCGGTTGTGCTTGCCCGCGAAGTCGGCCACATACCGATGCAGGTGCTTGGGGCTGACCTCGTGATAGACGCCCTTGTGCGCCCGCTTCAGCGTGGCCCAGAAGCTCTCAACGCCGTTCGTGTGCGCCATGTCGCGCACGTACTCGGCGGCTGAATGCTTGACGGTTTCGTGGGGGAACGGCAGGCCCCGTAGGCGGGCGCCTCGTCGGTGTCGACCGTCGCGCCAGGGGCGGCGACCGCGTCGACAAAGCCTTGAAGCGTCACCGCGTCGGTGTGCGCCACCACTTGCGCTCGCACGCGGTTGGACGGGCGATCCTTCGCGCCCACGACGGCCGTCATGTTGACCGGCCCGCGGCCCGTAAGCTGCGCGCGCGTCGCCTTGGGCATGTTCCGGCGCTTGCCGCAGACGTGCGTCTCGTCCACTTGCGGAGCGGGACGAGGGAATTCTCCAGCACCGTCCCGACCTTGATGCTGAAGTAGCTGCGGCAGTCGGAGCACCAGTAGGGCATGGTTGGGCGGGACGCCTCGCGCGTGCGCGTGCTGCCGCAGCGCGGGCAGCGCCGACCATCCGGCCACACGCGGGACTCGAACCACTCACGGGCCGAATCTTCATCGGGAAACATCTCGGCGAGTTGCATCAGCGTGATGTCTTCGCGGTGGGCCTTGCCTGGTGTGTTGGTTGCAATCGGTCGTCCTCCCGTTCGATAGGCGAAGTGCCGCACCATCCGCCCCGTTTGTCAACTCCCGTATATGACCTTCAAGTGTGCGATTCCCGTTGGATTCTTCTTCGCTTCACATGGCGCTGTTTCCACAGATACGGCTGCCACCAAACATCTTCGAACCGCAATACCGCGTGACGATTCACGCTTGCATCGATGAGAAGCGCCCGTTCGGGCAGGAACGTATCCGGTCCGGCGTAGAGGGTTCGGCATTCCAGATAGCCGGTCACCCGCGCAAGCGCACCGCCTGCCAGATTGACACGACGGCACGCCATGGCTTACGTTCCGCCCTGAGGTGACGGCTCGCCTTCGGCGAGTCGATCGGGTGTATTTCGCTTATCGGTGCATCCGTGGCGTTGCCCTGCCCGAGCCAGCCGGAACCGTTGATGGTATCCGAGGCGAAGCCCACCTGCGTAGACAGGCGGGGAGAGCCGGTGTGTCGACGGGCGCCCTAAGTGAGCCGACCAGCGCGACAGCGCAAGACCCACTTGAACTGCGGCCGCCGCGCAGCGAGTGGCAAATGGCCTTTCGCCGCTTTTGGCGCCACAAAGCAGCCGTGCTCGGGCTCACGATCCTGGTCATCATCAGCATCGGCGCCATCTTCGCCGACGTGATCGCCATCGAGCCCGAGGAAACCTTCTACAGCTTCGATGAGTTGCAGACCAAGAAGTGGCTGCCGCCATTGACCGACGGCCACCTCATGGGCACGGACGACATCGGGCGTGACGTGTTCAGCCGGGTAGTCCGCGGCTCACGCGTGTCGCTGCGCGTCGGATTCTTCGCGATTGGCATCGCCGGCATCGCCGGCACGCTGATCGGTCTCGCCGCCGGCTACTTCGGCGGCTGGGTCGATCAGGTGATCAGCCGGATCATCGACCTGATGCTGGCCTTCCCGGACTTGTTGCTCGCGATTGCCATTCTGGCGGCGCTCGGCCCCAGTCTTGTGAACGCCATGGTGGCCCTGGGGCTGGCGGGGATTCCCGGCTATGCGCGCGTCGTTCGCGGCGCCACGCTGGCCGCGCGCGAGTTGGTCTACGTGCGCGCGGCACGCGCCGTGGGCATGTCCGACACCCGCATCATGCTGCGCCACATCCTGCCGAACGTGCTCAGCCCGATTCTGATCATGATGACCCTGGGCCTCGGGGGCGCCATTCTCGCCGCCTCCGCGCTGGGCTTCCTGGGCCTGGCCGCCGACCCGCCGACGCCGGAATGGGGCAGCGAACTCAATCTCTCGCGCGCCTACCTGCGCACCGCCTGGTGGGTGTCCACCTTCAACGGGGCGGCCATCGCCGTTACGGTCCTCTCGGTCAACATGGTTGGCGACGGCCTGCGCGAGGCGCTCGACCCGCAGGCAAGCTCGTGGGCGCGCTAAAATGTCGCCGCCGAAAAGGTTTTAGCCTGAATCACGCTCTCAGCCGGTAAACGACGTGTCGTGCACAGGGGAGGTGTCCGATGGGCAGTAGTGGATTGGTAACCCGGCGCAAGGTCATGCGCGGGGGGTTGGCCGCCTTAGCCGGCGGCGTCGGCGCGGCCGCGCTGGCCGCGTGCGGCGAGGCCGAGGTCGTCGAGAAGACGGTCACGGTCACGGTCACCGAAGTTAAAGAGGTGATCAAGGAAGTCCCGGTCGAAGTTCCGGTCACCAAGGAAGTCGAAGTCGAGAAGGTCGTCATCAAGGAAGTCCCGGTCGAGACCATCAAGGAAGTGCCGGTCGAGACGATCAAAGAGGTCGAGGTCGAGAAGGTCGTCGAGAAGGAAGTCATCAAAGAGGTCTTCGTCGAGAAGGTCGTCGTCGAGGAGAAGTTGATCGAGCGCGCCCAAGAGCTCGTGCCCGGCATCAACATCTTCAGCTACCCCGAGGTCATTCCGCTGGGCCCCTACAACCCAACGGTCGGTGGCGAGGTGAGCTACCCGACGTTCGGCAACGCGAACAGCTATCACCCGCTGCGCGCGGCCAGCCGGGCGTCGGTTGAGATCGGCAACATGATCCACGAGCCGCTCTATGTGCTCGGCGCGGGCAATGACTTTGCCCCGCTCCTGGCCGCGGGCTCCGAGGTTCAGGACGACCGCACGCAATGGCGCATTCGCCTGCGCAACGACGTGGTCTTCCACAACGACGAGCCGTTCAACGCCGACACGGTGATCTCGAACTTCGAAGAAATCTTCGACGAGAGCATCGTGCGTGGAGGCATCGTCGGCTTCGCCAACGAGCTCAACAAGGTCGAGAAGGTCGACGACTTCACCGTCGACTTTTTCACCAAGATTCCGAACGCGCTCTTCCACAAGCCCCTTACCCGCGGCTATCGGCCGTGGCCATTGGTGGCCAAGGAAATGGGCGAAGACTTCGACTTCAACCCGATCGGGACCGGTCCCTTCAAGTTCGAGAGTTGGACCGACAACGTCGAGCTGGTCGGCACGCGATTCGAAAAGTACGGCTGGGCTCCCTGGTACTCCGCCAACCAGGGTCCGGCATACGCAGACCGGGCCGTCGGCAAGGTGCTGTCGAACGACAGCACGGCGCGGATCAACGCGATGGAGGCGGGCGAGGTCAGCTTCCTGCTCCACTTCGTGTTCCCGCACGTGCAGCGCATCTCGACCAACCCGAGCTTCCGGGTGTTGGGGATCCTGAACGAGGGCATGCCGCAGTACATGCCGATCAACACGCAGCTGTTCCCGACGGACGACGTCGAGGTCCGCCGCGCGATGATCGAAGGCATTGACCGCCGCACGGTCACCGTGCGCGCCAACGGCGGCGTTCCGCCGGTAGTCGTCAGCAACTGCCTCACGTCGGAGGCGGTCAAGGGCTACAACCCGGAGGTCAACAACCTCTACACCTTCGACGTGCAGAAGGCGCAGGCGCGGCTGGACGCCGCCGGTTGGACGCTGGGCGACGACGGCTTCCGTTACAACTCGGATGGCGAGTTGCTCGAGATCGTGTTCCCGGACACCGGCTTTCCGGTGCGCGAGCTGTTCAAGCTCGACGTCGAGAAGTCGCTCGGCATCTCGGTGCAGATTCCGAAGATGGAAGGCAGCACGTTCAACGAGCAGATGCAGAACGGCGCCTTTCACGCGGCGTACGTGGGTGTCGGCGGGCCGGACGGCGACGTGCTGTGGGACCGCTTCCACACCTCCGTCTACGGGCTGCCGGGGCGCGCATACTCGCGCTGGATGTACACGGACCCGCCCGGAGAGGCCACGCCAGGCGTGGAGCTGGATGCGCTGCTCGACGGCGCCCGGGTCGAGTTCGACGAGGCCAAGCGGATCGACCTGTGGCAGCGTGCGAGCCACATCATCATGGACAACGCCTTGATGATTCCGTTCGTCACCGAGTTCCTCAGCTGGATCGCCAACACCGACATCGTCGGCGGGAACCTCTACGTCGGGAACTTCGCGTTGCCGATCTGGAGCGACTGGTACGACAAGCGGGTTGGCTAGCCGAAAGGACTTGGCGCACGCAACTGGGTAGCTAAAGGGATCAGGCGCAGGCATGGGTGGCTACATCATCCGACGCGTCCTCTACACGATTCCGGTCGTGTTGGGAGTGCTGGTGACGACGTTCATCCTCCTGCGCCTGATCCCGGGCGACCCGGTTGATCTGTTTTATCTCGGCGGCCAGGATCCGTCAGGCACCGTGTCGTTCGTCGTCACGCCCTCGCAACAGAGCGCCTACGACGCCCTGCGCAAAGAATTCAATCTCGACAAGCACATCGTCCACCAATTCTTCATCTATCTCTGGGACTTCGTCCGCTTCGACTTCGGCAAGTCGATTCGATCGCAACGGCCCATCAACGAAATCATCGCGGACCACTGGCCCGCCACGATTCAACTCACGATGGCAGGGATGGGAATTGCGTTTCTCATCGGCATTGGCGCCGGCGTGATCTCCGCGATACGTCACCACACGTGGGTCGACTACGCGTCGCAGGGCTTTGCGGTCTTCGGCGTCTCGATTCCGAGTTTCTTCCTGGGCGTCGTGCTGCTGCTGATCTTCGCTATTGCCTGGCAAACGGAAGAAGGCAGAGGCATGCTCCCGGTGATCTCCAACGGCCACGGCAAGGAGCTCATCTTGCCCTCGATCACGCTGGGCACGGCCGCGTCGGCGATCCTGGCCCGTTTGATGCGCTCCTCCATGCTGGACGTCCTGTCGCGAGACTACATTCGCACGGCGCGCGCCAAGGGCCTGCGCGAGCGCGCCGTGATCTGGCTGCATGCGCTGCGCAACGCACTGATCCCCGTGGTTACCGTCGCTGGACTGGCGTTTGGCGGCCTGCTCACCGGCACGGTCGTCATCGAGATAGTGTTTACCCGGCAAGGACTTGGGCTCCAGCTCATCTCCGCCATCACCCAGCGCGACTATCCGGTCGTTCAGGGACTGGTGATACTCGCGGCGCTCCTGTACACGCTCATGAATCTCCTTGTCGACATCCTCTACACCTATATCGACCCGCGCGTCCGGCTCGTCCGCGCGTCTGTCTAGGGCGCAGCCCGCCTAAGCGTCCGCCGGCCTAGAAGACTCGTGCATGAGCCGTCGCGGCGGTGGAGCAGCGTCGAATTCCAGGGGCGAAGCTCCTGGCTCCCGGCGATAGCCACGTCAACCTCGATGCCCAACCCCGATCCGGTGGGCAACTGATACCAGGTCCCATCCAGCTCGACCTGCTTGCGATGGATCGCACGGCGCTCGGGCGTCGCGTCGGAATTGTCGTTCCCCCTGGCCGCTCGCGGAGGCGTGCGCACCTCCAGCCAGGCGCAGTTGGGAATGGCCGCCAGAAAGTGCACCGACGCGGCCGTGCACAGCGGGCCGACCGGGTTATGTGGCATTACGTCAATGTAGTGCGCTTAGCACCAGGCGGCGACCTTCATCGCTTCCGTGAATCCGCCGACGTTGCAGATGTCGATGCGCATGAAGTTCGCCAGCCCGCGCTCGATTTAGGACAGCGCCTGCAACTTGCTCTCGAACTCCTCGCCGATGGCGAAGGGCACCTCGTCATGGAGCGCAGCGTCTCGTAGGCTTCGGGCGTCTGGTCGCGGATCGGCTCCTCCGGAGAGTCGAGCGCGGCGCGGGTCGGACGCTGATGGAATGACGCCGCTTCGTCCACTGTCTGGCGGTGGTGGTAGTCGAGACCCAGCACCTGTAACTGCCTCAGGGCCTCGCGCACGCGAATCACCCACTCCGCCGTCAGGCCGATTGATTCGCGCGGCTCGAAGAGCCGCCCGTCCTCACCGGCATCCGCGGTGTCAAGGCCCAGGCGAATCGCCGGCCAACCGTCCGCATGCAGGTGCAGCAAGTCTTCGACCAGCTTGGGGCCGTACGGCGCGGAAGCGGTGGCGAAACCGGGGACGAAATCGCGATGCTTTCCTCCCAGGAGCTCATATACGGGCACGCTGAGCGCCTTGCCCTAGGAAACCTCTGAACAACTGGGGTGCCTGAGCGCCGGGGCGCTTGGGCGGGGCCGGAATCGCTGCCGGGGGCGACGCGCCAGCTCGATTTGCTCTTCAATCCTGTCGCGGGGGCGTGATCGTCCCTGCGCCGGGCGCAGATCGCCCACTTACACGGGTGCGGCGCGGGCCGCCAGGAGCAGACTGGCAAACCCGAACAACAGGCACAGGCGGGTCCGGTTCTTGGCCAGCCCGCGATACCGCACCTGCCCGTAGCCGAAGTGCCGCTTCACATAAAGAAACGGATGCTCCACCTTGGCCCGGATGGAGGCCTTGCGCTGCTCCGCCTGGGCGGCAGCGCTGCCGGGCGGCAAGCGCCGCCGCTGCCCCCCGCGTACCGCCACCTGCCAATCGATCGCCCGCCCCCGATGCTCCGGACGCCGGGCGACCCCCTCGTAGCCCGCAGCGCCCCACACGCGCGTCTCGGCGCCGTGCAGGAGCTGGGGCACTTGCGTGATGTCCGCCACGTTGGCCGCCGTCGTCGCCACGCTGTGCACCAGTCCCGTCTCGGCGTCCACCCCGATGTGCGCCTTCATCCCGAAGTACCACTGTTTCCCCTTCTTCACCTGATGCATCTCCGGGTCCCGCGCCTGCGCGCGGTTCTTCGTCGACGCCGGCGCGTCAAGAATCGTCGCGTCCACGATCGTCCCTTCGCGCAGCCGCAGCCCCTGGGACGCCAGGTGCTGGGTGATCTCCGCCAGCAGCCCCGCACCCAGGTCGTGCCGTTCCAGCAGGTGCCGAAAATGGAGGATGGTGGTCTCATCGGGCCGCGGGTCTCGCGCCGTCAGTCCCACGAACCGCTGCACCGACACGCTGTCGTAGAGCGCGTCTTCCATCGCCGGGTCGCTCAGGTTGTAGAACAGCTGCACGCAGTGAAACCGCAGCAGCAGGGCCAGCGGGTAGGGCGGCCGCCCACGCTCGCCGGTGGGATAGACGGGGCGGATGCGCTCTTCCAGCCGCGCCCACGGCAGAAGCGCGTCCATGCGCTGGAGAAAGCGCTCCCGCCGCGTCTGGCGCGGCTGCCCGTCATACTCCACGTCGGCAAATGTGTGTTTTGGGTGCATCGGGGCCCTCACCGGCTATCCGTCACCCCTGAGCATAGGCCCCGCCCACGGGCCGCGACCCGCGACTAAATCGGAGGTTTCCTAGAGGTCGTACGGGGCGATGTCGATCGCCGAGGTCACCGCGGTTAGCACCCGCCTGCTCTCTAAATGCTGGCTGCGATAGAGCCCCTGCCACAGAGCGCCGATCTGCATCGGATCTCGCCCGACCAGAAAGTCGCGGTTGTGCCTCACGGCACCCTCGACCGCCCACTCGCGCGCCGACATGCCGGAGCAACCCCAGCCCGCGAGGCCCGAGTCGGTCTCGACCTTGACGATGGTCTCGGCGCGCGGCCCGCCCCCAGGGCAGACAAGTCTTGACGGCGGTGATGGTCATGGCGAACTCGATTTCCTATGGCCCGGCTGCGCGGCGGCTGGGCATCGAACATAGCGCGATTTCGAAGGCGCCGCGCCCCGGCTGGGGCAATGCAGACCCGGACCTACCCGCCGGCAATGCCCTGCCGCCAACAGTCGGGAAGGGAATCTCCGACGTTGATCGCGTCGTATGTGCTCCGCCGTCGCATTACCGAACCGAGGTATACGCCCCGCGACCAGCCATGGCACGAGAGGAAGTCCGTGGGGAGTGGCTGGTTGTCCGCGAAGCCCGCGAGGTCTTCTTGCAGGCGGAAGCAGGTCTCGGTTTCCTCGTCGGGCGCTATGCGATAGCTCACGCACCCAAGATCCTCGTCGTGCGGATGGATGCGCTTGGCCGTCACGACGTACTCGGACCGCGAACCGAAGATGTTCTGATACCAGCCGCGCCCCCAGATGGTTCGCTCGGGGTGATCGGTGTCGATTGTCACGAAGAAGGCCAGCGGCACCGCTAGACCAATTGCAGCGCCCAAGACTCCCGTCACCACGTGAAGTGGCCATGAAGCCCGCAGACGCCTCGCCACGCCCACGGCCAGGATCATCCCAACCAGCCCGGTCACGATCAGGAAGATTGGCACGACCCAGCCGGCCGAACGTACGCCAAACGTCAGCAGCACGGCGATCGCCGCGGCTACGAACCCCCAGGCGATCCAGACAAACCGTTCGCTGGTCACGAGTTCGTCAGCGCCGGCGGCGGCTCAGCCGTCGGAGCTGGTAATCTGAAACGAGTAGAGTTGCGCGTCGTGCATGTAGAATCGCAGGTGCCGGTGCGGGATAAAGGTCGAATACACCGTCCCCGAGTCGGTCCCCTCCGGCAGCGGCAGGGTCGCATCGCCGCCCCAGGTCACGACGTGGGAGATTGAGTCTCCCGTGAAGATGTCGCAGTCATCCGCGGATCGGCCCTCCACCACCCGGTAGGCTACGTCCGCCGCCTCCGCCTTGATATAGCCCTGCGGCCCGCAGGAAGCGTTGATTACCAGCCGGTCGCCCGGCGCGATGAACGCCTCCGTCAGCAGCATGCCCACGTGCTTGTCGTTCGTCCCGACCGACACGAAGCCATGCCGCCGCAGTTTGCCCAATCCTAGCGCGTAGGGGCTGCGATCCCGCGCGGATAGGGCGCCGGCGCCCCCGAAGTAGAACCACGACTCATCGCCCACGTCCACCATGTGTGGCGCCGCCACGACCAGTTCGTCGAACGCGCCGGGCCCTCCGCCGGGAATCCACGTGTGACTCGGCCGCAGGCGGTCCCAGTTGCGCGCATCCCGGCTGAAGGCCAACTGCGGATGCAGCTTGTACTCCGTCATGGCGAGCACTCCCAGAAACGCCACCCAGTGGCTCCCCAGACGGTAGGGCCGCATGCTGTAGAACGAGTCGTCCAGATTGTCCAGCTCTGGGTCCGGCGCCAGCGCCAGCCGCGGCTCGCTCCAGTGGTGAAAGTCCCGGCTCTGCGCCTGGAATATGCGGCGCATTCCGCGGCGATTCGGCAACCCGTGCGCCGGGTCCGTGGTCGAGCCGCCGGCGATGGCCCGCTCCACCAGTCCCATGCGAGGACGCGGCGCCATTTCCAGCCACGGGTGCCGCGTCAGGATGTTGTAAGTCCGCGTCTCGGGGTCGAAGAAGGGATAGATGCTGTCGCCCTGCTTCGCGCCCAAGCCCTCGAACATGGGCGGCTCGTCATACGTCGTCCAGTGGATGCTGTCCGCCGAATAGGCCCGCCGCACGTTGGCCCCCGGAAGCTCGTCCGCCACCCGAAAGCCCGGCGGCCCAATCTCGTAGATCGCCTTGTAGCGGCGCACCGGATCCGTCTCCAGCGGGTCGTCCAGCGGCGCCAGTCCCCAAACGTTGCCGTGGGTTCGGTCGCCCATCACGATATTGGTGTCGTGGCCGTCTTCGTGCGTGATCCCCATGGGCGGCTTCACCCAGGTGTATCCGTCTTCCGAGCGCGCGTAGCAGACTCGAAAGCGGGATATGTCGTAGTCGATCAGAGTGCCTCCCATGCGGACGGCTTTCTCCTGGTCGATGTCAAAGTCGGAATAGAGGAGGTGGAAGACGCCGTCGTCGTCACGCCAGACCTTGTAGTCGTCGGCATGCAAATTGACGTGATGCTCCCACGGCTTGTCTTGGACCAGGAGCGGGTTGCCCTCGAACATCGCCGGCGTATGCACGGTGCGGGTGATGTTCTGGATCTCCTCGATCATCCCGGTGTCGAAGAAATACTGCGGCGTGTCACGGATGTGCAGCTCGGTCGAGTCGAGGTCAGCCATGGGACGGCCCCTCGAACCCTAATTGGGTCACCGGACACACCGGGCGACCGAATGGCAGGTGGCCCTGCGGCCGTGGCAGCGCAAGGCGTCTATCCGAGCGAAAGTGAAGCATCCGTTCCTCTATTTGAAGCGGCACTTCGGCTAGGCGCAGGTGCCGTATCGGGGGTTGGCCAAGCATCGCACCCGGCTGTACCTGTTGTTCGGACTTGCCAATCTGATTCTGGCGGCGAGTGCCGAGCCGGCGTAAGCGAGCGCAACGCGCCCCGCTCGAGAGACGATCAAGCCCCGGCGACGGGTTTGAAGAGCAGATCGAGCCGGCGCGGCACCCCAACCGATGATCCCGGCACAGTACCAACGCACGGTACTCATGCACACCAGTTGTTCAGGGGTTTCATAGGATCCCGACCTCGGACATTTGCGAACCAGACGACCATGTGCACCATTGCAGCACAGGAACTATCAACAGCCAGCTTGCCATCATCCATCGGAGCGGCTCAGGCAAGCCATCGTCTCGTCATGACCTCATTAGCTCTGTTGTGCTGCGCGTCAATCCGGATGCTTTTGGCCAGATCCCCTCTGCCACTTGTAGAAGGATACGTGCGTTACAGTAGTCGAGTGGTGTGTCAAGGCTGCTCTACAAGCTTCTCGGGCATTTGGAGTGCGTTGGTCCACACCAATAGGAAGATCCGTATCAGGCACGGAGTCACAAGCCGGGTTGAACCTTATTTTCTTGATGAGCACTAGCGTGTACGTAGTCTTGTCGACGTGAATCCTGCTGCCATTACGCCACCCGAACGATCTGATTCCGTGTGACGTTATCTCGACTTCGTGAAGCTCATTAACGTCACCATTGTGAAAGTAAGCAGTCTTGCATTGATTTGGGAATTGATCTTTTAGATCAGTCTTGCAAGTCGTCTTGACTACAGGTTTCTTGACAATGAGGCCGCCGGAGTAGCAAAACTCAGTACTGGATTTTAGATGCAGCCTATAGTTCCCTTCGCCTACGCGCTTTGTAACGACATGATCGTCACACTTGTTCCCTCGAACAGGCGTCGGATTTGATCCGGTCGGTGCAGGTTGGTTGTCTTCGGGCACGGACCCGTCATCCACACACTTCTTCTTATAGTAATCCACGCGTTGCCCGGCTGGGCAAGACGTCGGCGCCGTCCTCGGTTGGGGCGTAGTGGCGGGCCTGGGTGTAGCGGCGGGTGCAGGCTGCCCGTTACTCCTGTTTACACAGGTCTTCTTCCAGTAGTCGTAGCGTTGCCCGTCTGGACAACTTTGCGCACCAGCCTCGCTTGTCGCCACAGCCAGTGCCACTCCGGCAACTAACGCCCACAGCAGTGTCCAAAGGGCAACTCCCCTGGCTCGCCTTTGCAACATAGTCGTCCTACAGAGGAGCCTTTGTGCCATTGTCATCGTGTGCTCTCAACCGCATGAGAAGAGTACGGGCACGACCCGCCTGGGTCAAGCAGGTGGCGCTGCTGGTACTGGGCAAGTTTGATCAGCGAAAGTTTCGGCGTCGCTTGGAGACGTCGACGGCTGTCTCCTCACGGGCCTCTAACGGCTCGACCACATCCTCGAGCGTCCACGGGCGCGTCACCACGCCCGCGGCCATCGCCGGCGTGGTCGGGCGCCCGTTCGCTGCCGCCGTCAGCGTGCCGTGCGGCCGCACGAAACTCGTCACCATGAAATGCAGCGCCACCGCGCAGCTCAGGTTGTAGACCTTCTTGCTGAACGCGTTCGTCAGGCGCGTGAACCGCCGCATGCTCATCCGCATGGTCAGGTTCTGGCGCTCAACGTGCGACGCGCTGATGTGCGCGGGATCCGGCTCGCCCTGAAGGACCTCCGTCTGGGTCCCGACGCAGACGGGCGGGCTGTACCGTCGCCCGGCCTCCTTCGGCGAGGCGTAGAGCTTCTGCAGCATCGCGTAGTCCACGAAGCCAGTGAATGCGTCCCACGCGGCCTCGCGGTAGATCTCAGCACCATCCGTCGTCAGCTGGATGCGCCCTCGCATGCGGCGGGCGATGTCCACGAGGAAGCGCCGCGCGTTCTCACCGTCCCGGCACCCGACCAGCCAGGTGGGTGTCAGCTTCGTGTCGGGACACATCGGCGTGAGCGTCCAGACATCACCGATGCCGAACTCGCCCTGGCGCTCCTGCGGGACCTACCAGGCCTTCCTGCCCACATAGCTCCAGATCTCATCCACCTGGATGCGCTCACGCGAGAGATCTCGCAGGACGTTTCCCTGGAATTCGGCGGCCGCGGGGCCCACGTCCGTGAGCAGCTTCAGCACGGTCGGCTTGGACACGCCCGTCACCCGGCAGATTGCCCAAACGGCCATACCCTCGGCCATAGGCGAGAGCACGTGCGCACGCGTTTTTCGGTCCAGCCGATAGATGTCGTACGCCCTCGGATTTTCGGTTCACATTATGCCCGAACAGCCGGCATAAGCAGCACCGCCCGGATGGGCGGTGCTACCCTCGCGATCGAACCTTGCTACTCGGTGTCATCAGCTCCGGCTGGCTCTCGGCAGTGACGCTAGGCGAGGTTCCGGCGAGTGCTGCGTCTCTACCTAGGAGATGCCTTATGCTAACGCACGATCGGAATCTCGACCAGCGCTCAATCGACGAGCTTGAGCGCAAACTCCGGGAGACCGACCAGCGGATTCGCGACCACCTACGCGAGCAGGACCACCCGCTTCTGCTCATGCTCCTGAAAGACGCTCAAGAGATCGAGGCATCCCTCACGCGACCGCCGGACACCGCCCGGACCAGCGGGCCAGCAGGACGATCAGAACGACGGCCGTCATGACTGCGTTCACGAGTGCCATGCCAGCAATGAAATAGATGACATGGCTCAGGTGAACGAACTCGTCCCTCGGCACAAACCTGTCGTCCAGACCCTGCACGATTTATTCCACGGTCACATTAGCCGCCATCGGATGCTCCCATCAACCGATGAAGGCCGCTCGCCTCCCGGGTCTTCGCGCGGGCGATGCTAGCATGGCGTCACGTAGGCGCGTGGGGACACGTCATGCGGCAGCCCGAGCCGGACATCAACGTGCTGGCGTTTAAAATCGTGCAGGCGGCCACGGCCGAAAAGCCGGTGCCAGAGCCCAAGACGACCGAGCCCGCCAACGAGGCTGAGCCCAGCCTGCGCCCCACCATTCGGAAGCGGTCCGCCCGCCACAACCGCACCGAGGGCCTGGCCGCCAGCTAGCGCCTCACGGGTTAACCAACGACCCAGCCGATACGCCAAGCTCAGCCGCAACACTGCGGAGACCAGCGTACGTGATGCCCCGCTCTCCGTTGACCACACGCCCCAGCCAATTTGGCGCGTGCCCAAGGGCCACCGACACGGCATAGGCGGACCGTCCGCGTCGCGTCAGGGCCACCTTGATGTTGGCGGCCACAATCAAATCGATATTCGTCGCAGGCATACCCATAAGGTATCACGCGCACCTGGCCGCCGGCTAACCGTCCTTCGTCGCGGTCGCGTCCGTCCGCCCGACAATCAGCGCACTCACGTGCCGAGCATCCGCCAGGTAGACGTGCGCCAGGAACCGACCGAAGCTATCTCGCCCGTTGCCTTCAGCCGTGATCACCAGCCGCACCCAATGTCCATCCACCAGCGACTGAGCGAAGCTCTTCGCGAAGTCGCCGCCCGGCTCGTTCAGCTCCGGTGCCCACACGTCCAGCAGTCGCACTCGCTCGGATCGACCATCATGCGTCACCACGAAGGTGTCGCCATCGATCACCCGCTCGACCGGGACGATCATCTCGCGTGGCGTTGGCGCACACGGCTCGAGTGTGGGCGTCGCGGTTGCCACCGCCGTGGTTGCCTGAGCGGCTGGTGTCGGTGTTGCACGCGGCGTGGGCGTTGGCCTTGGTCTGGGCGTAGCGGTTGGACGCGGCCTCGGCGTGGGCTGCGACTGCGGCCGATGGCAGTGGCGCGTATTCGTCCGCGAGTCTCTGTGGCAGCCCTGGCTATCGAGGCCTCCATCGTGGGCCAGCACCGTAGGCGCCGCGATACCGATCGCCACCAGCGTGACCACCACAACCAGAAAGATCCACCGACGTGCAGACATCTGCGCCGTCCCTGCATCGACTCGCGCTTAGGCGCGTAGCGACCGGAGTCCGAAGATCGCCGGTCGCTACACTGTCAATTCTGGAATGCCGTGGCGGGGCCGAAGGAATTCTAACGCCACTCGGTGAGGGTTCAATTCCCTTCATCCCACGACGAGCGTACCGTTGACGGCGACTGACGTCCTTACTCCAACAGCCCGCCGTCGAGCGCCGCGCACGACTGTGCATCAACCTCACCGTAGGCCAGGCCACGAACTCGCTGCCCGAGCACATTCAGCGCGGTTAGCTCTACCTCGAGGACAAACACGCGACCATCTGGGCTCAACATCGCCCGCGTCTCCACGTGCTCGAAGCTCTCGGGAAACAGCAGCTCGTACTTGATCAACAGGTTGGTCTGCCGGTGGGACCCGTCTGGGGCGAAGCACGTCCCGGACGTCGCGGTAGGCGCAGGTGTTGGCGTGGGCACTGGTGTCCACCGGGGTGCCGGCGTCGCCGTCGGTGTTGGCGTGGGCGCCGGCGTCGCCGTAGCCTCCGGGATCGGCGTGGGTACTGGCGTGTCAGTCGGCACCGCCCGGGCCGTGACCTCAAACACCGACTCGTTTGAGGTAGCTGCACCCGGCTCCGTCGACGCGGTTACGCCCAGCGCAAACCGAACGCCAACCAGCAGCACCGAGAACAGGAATCCACCGAAAGCACGGAGACACGACTTCATGCAGCACCTTGCCGGGTGGCGGCCCCGAATGGAGCCGCTGGATCGTTGACCCGGTACCACGCGAGGTCTCCAGCAGCTCGTCCGGGGCCGCCGGGTCAACGATCTTCGCGTGGTAGGCGAACCTTAGCCGGTTATGGTCTGGCCGTCATTTGTCGGAGCTGTCACCGTCGTCCGGAAACTCGAAACGCACAACGCTCGGGAGTTCATCATGATTCGCGACGAGCTCGCAAATCTGGGCCAAGAGCGTATGGACGGGTAGGCCCTTTCGGGCTACGGCCCAGGACTTCTCACAGATTGGGCAAACAGTCGGTGCGTTGACCGTGCGCTCGACGCGTTGAACCACCTCATTGCCACACTCCGCGCACTGCAGCCGAACGGCAACAACATCAGTCAGGTCGAACACAACCCGGGCTTGGCGCACCATGGCGCTCACGCTACCACTCCTCCTCGGCCTCCACATCAACCTTTACCACCAATTCCGCCCCCACTACACTCCGCC
Organism: Chloroflexota bacterium; assembly: GCA_026708035.1. Lineage (NCBI taxonomy): Bacteria > Bacillati > Chloroflexota > Chloroflexota bacterium. Next base: position 116,764 of record JAPOVQ010000010.1, read on the forward strand.
GATGCCCAATCGACGGTGCCGGACAAGCCGCACGTGGCACTGGTGCCGCAACTGCTCGCGGTGGCCTGAGACCAACTACTTCCGCCGACTCACGAAGCCGCCGCCCCAACACCGCTGCGAGGAGTGCCAGGCCAAGACCACGGACGGCATGTGCCGGCGCTAGCAGCCGCACAAGAACCTCCGTATCAAACTTGACCACTACCGCGCTGCTGTCGCTCGCCAGACTCAATCATGCAGTTGGACTCTATTCCGCTTCACATTGTGTTGTCTCCGCACATGCGGCTGCCGCTGCACACTTTCGAGCTGCGGTACCGCGTGATGATTCGCGCCTGCATCGATGAGGAGCGTCCGTTCAGGGTGGCGCTCATCCGGTCCAACGGGGAGGATGCTCGTCCCAGATCGCGTGCTTCCGCTGGGCGTTCCAGCCGAGGATTCGGCGCAACGGGCTCGACTACCGCGCCTGTGGCGGGCCGCTGGCCTACTTGCAGTCATCCACAGACGCGCCGCCGGAAGACAACCGCTTATTCTGGATGGTTGACGATGTGCCGAGCTAGGACTCCAGGGCCTCTACGCGCATCCCGGCGAATACGGCGACGACCGCGCCGGGGCGGATGCCATGCGCCACAAAGTCGAGGACCGCGGACTGATCTGGAACGGCGGCCTCACCCACAACATGGCCGCCACCGACGACCTGTGCATGGAACCGGTGCCAGCACTCGCGGCGCTGCGGGACGCCCACATGCGCGTGGGCGCAGCCCGGCTGCCGGCAAACGCGGAGCGCGTGTTCGAGTCGGTCCAAGGCCGGGCGCTCGAGCTTGCGGCCGTACTCGATCCCCAGGGTGCCCCGATGGTGGAGTCTAAAAATCCTACGCCCACCGGGCAGGGAGGAATTCAGGCGCATCGCCTTCTACAAGAACCGCGGGCATTTCGAACGCGTCCTGGGCACCGGGCCGCATTTCAGCCTGGTCACCGTCGGCACGTCGTACGCGTCGGAGGCAGCGGACGTTCTGTCACGAGCTCCGGAAACGGCGCCGGTCAACATCGAGCCGGACGAGCCCGTCGAGCTGCGGGTCTTCGTTGATCGCGGCGTCGTCGAGGTGTTCGTCAACTCCAAGCAATGCGCGGCGGTTCGCTTCTATCCGGAGCGGGCCGACAGCATTGGGGTATCGATTCGAGCACCAGGGGCGGACGCCCTTGCCGACCCGACCGACCCACCTGCTCGACTACGGGTCAAGCCGCATGCCGCGTCGTCGACCCGGCGCTAAGTCGCCGTCGACTCTTCGAGGCGCACCCGCGGATCGATGTAGGTGTACAACACGTCGACGACGAGATTCATAAGCGCATAGACCAGCGCCGCCATAACGACGAGACCCTGCACGATGGGGTAGTCTCGCTGATTAATTGAATTGATGAGTTGAAAACCCAGCCCCTGGCGCGTGAACACCGTCTCGATCACCACGGCCCCGCCCAGCAGCCCGCCGAATTCCAGCCCGATCACGGTCACGATGGGGATCAGTGCGTTGCGCAGCGCGTGCATCCATATCACCGCGCGTTCGCGCAAACCCTTGGCGCGTGCCGTGCGGATGTAGTCCCGTGACATCACGTCCAGCATCGACGACCGGGTCAGCCGGGCCAGGATGGCGGAAGCCGCCAGCCCCAGGGTAATTGACGGCAGGATCAACTCCTTGCCGTGACCGTTGGAGATTGCCGGCAGCATTCCTAGCCCTTCGTCCGTCCGCCAGAGAATGGCGAAGATAAAGATCAATACCAGCCCAAGCAGGAATTGGGGCACCGACACGCCGATAATCGCGAACATCTGGGCCGCGTAGTCGATGATGGTGTGGTGCTTGATCGCGGACAGAATCCCAGCGGTCAATCCCACGACAATGGCAACCGACATGCCCACCAGCGTGATCTGCATGGTCGCCGGCCAATGGTCGCCAATGATGTGCAGGACCGGGCGCTTCTTGCGGATCGAGATTCCCAGGTCGCCCCGCACCAGGTCCGCCAGATACAGCACGTATTGGTGGGGCATCGACTTGTCGAGGTTGTAGGCCTCGCGCAGCCGCTCGAGCGTGGACTCCGACTCGAGACCGGCGGCGGACGCGCTGGCTTGCCCCGGCTGATCCTGCCCGAAGTAGTAGAGCGTGATCGGGTCTCCGGGGACCAGGCGCAACAGCACGAAAGCCACCGTGACCACCCCCAGGGTGACCGGAATGATGTACAGCATCCGTCGCAGGATGTAAGCGCCCATGGCTAGGCCAAAGGGGCGCGGCGCCTTGAGGCGCCGCGCCCGGCTTTAGCTCGACCCATGCCGCTTGGCGACATATTGGCCACCGAGGCGATTCTCATCGACAACGATGCTTCAGGCGCTCCTAGTCCTTGCTGTAGAGGTCGCCGAAGTAGGGGTGCGACGCGCCGCTGCCGATAAACATTCGCCCACCGACCGTGGCCGGATTCGTCAGCCACGCCAGGAGCGACTGCACCAGCGGGACGCCCACCGCGTTCTGCATCAGGAGATACTCGGCGTCCTTCCACATTTGCACGCGCTTCTCCGCGTCGAACTCGGTGCGCGCACCGTCCAGCAGCGGGTCGATGCGCGAGTCGGGATTGGGCACGCCCGGCTCGCCCGAGTACTCGAAGAACGTCCACGCGCGGCCGGGCTTGCCCAGCAGCGACGTGTGGAACCTCGTGTACAGCGCATCGCCGTTGCGCCCGCCGACGCCGTTCCAGGCGTGGTGGTAGAGCCCTTGGCTCATGCCCTCGGCAAATGTCGGGAAGTCGATGTTGGGCACATCCACGAAGATGCCGATGTTGGACTCGATGTCGAGCTTGAACAGCTCGCAGATTGGATTCGGGGTGTTCGGGAAGATCACCTCGAGCCGCTTGCCCTCGGAGTCGTAGCGGAAGCCATCCTCGCCGCGTGCGTAGCCGGCCTCGTCCAGGATCTGGTTCGCCTTGGGGACGTTCCAGTCGTAGAGCTTGGACGCCTCTTCGCTGAATCCGATGGTGCCCGGGGCGAGCAGGTTGCTCACCAGGGTTGGCGCAAGCCCGCCGTTCTGCCGCACGGTCGCAGTCCGCCGGTCCAGCGCGTGAATCAGCGCCTTCCGCACGTTGATGTCGGTCAAGGGCCACTTGATCGTGTTCATCGGCACGTACTGGATGTCGTTGAACAGCAGCCCGATGACGTGGAAGGCGGGGTTCTCGGAAACCCGCTGCACGTCCGGGAACGTGAACTGCAGCGAGATGTCGATCTCGCCGGCCTCGAACGCCTGCGCCCTGGCGGCGAAGTCCATCGACAGCTGCAGGATCCTGGCCGTGTCGGCCAGGCCCGGCCCCTTGTTCGTGGCAAATGGCGGGCCCCAGTTGTAGTCGTCGAACCGCTCGTATAAGAGGTCGACGTCGTCGGTCCAGCTCACGAAGCTGTAAGGGCCCGTTCCAACCGGATTGCGCTCGAAGTCCTGCCCCATCTCCGAAATGGCTTTCGGTGAACCCATCACGAGCGAGGGGGTAGTCAGGAATTCCGGCAGCAGCGGCTGCGGCCCGTTCGTGTTGAACCGCACGGTGAAGTCGTCGATCTTCTCGACATTCGCGAATGCGCCGACCTCACCCGCAACCGCGCCGCGCACGGCGCTCTCATCGAGATAGCGCTCGAAGTTGAAGATCACGGCGTCGGCATTGAACGGCGTGCCGTCGTGGAATTTCACGTCGTTGCGCAGCGGCAGCGTCCACGACATGTGATCGTCGGCGACCTGAGGAAGATCCGCCGCCAGGTGCGGCTGGAGAACGTTGTCTTCCCCAAACACCACGAGGCGCTCGAACATCGGCGACGTCGCCTCGGGTCCGCGCGTAATCCAGGACAGTGGGTCCAGGGAGTTCGGATTCGTGAACGTGAAGTAGCTCACCTCGCCGCCCACGATGGGGTCCCAGGGCTCGCCGCCGATATCGACGATCTTGCTGAGCAGGTGCGCGTCGACGCCGGGCGCTCGCTCGCGAGCGCGCTCGACGATCTTCTCGACGATGACCTCGCGAATGACTTCCTTCTCGACGATCTGCTGGACTGGGACTTCCTTGATGACCTCTTGGGTCACGATCGTCGCGACCTCGACCTCTTTGATTACTTCCTGGGTGACGATGGTCTGGACCGGGACTTCCTTGATGACTTCCTTGGTGACGATCTTCTCTTCGCCACACGCGGCGAGTGCGGCCGCTCCGACACCGCCGGCTAAGGCAAGGGCTCCACCGCGCAACGCTTGACGGCGCGAGAGCGAAGATTTCATACCCATGTCTTTACCTCCCCCAGACATTCGGATACCAGAACGTTCTACAGCAAAGCATCCTACTCGCTGCGCCGCGCCCGCGGCAATGCGGCCGCGGCGCTGCGCGGCGACTAGCCGGCCCACGCCGACGCCTGTGGATCGAGCGCCTCGCGGAGGCCGTCGCCAAAGAGATTGATGGCGAACACGGTGATCGCCAACGCCAGTCCGTTGAACGTCGGGATCCACCAGGCCGTGCGGAAGTAGTTTCGATTCAACGACAGCTCGAGACCCCATTCGGGTTCGGGCGGACCGGCGCCCAGTCCGAGGAAGCTCAGGCCGGCCGCCGACAGCATGTTGGTGCCCAGCCCGAGCGTCGCCAGGATGAGAATGGGGCTGATCACATTCGGAAGAATGTGGCGAAAGATAATCCGCCCGTCGCGCATGCCGACGGCGCGCGCCGCCCGCACATAGGTGAACTCGCGCGCCGACAGCGTGGTGCCTCGCACGACGCGGGCGTACCCCGGAATCCCGGCAATCCCCAGCGCGATCATGGCGTTGTTCAGGCCGGGACCGAGTCCCGCGACGATGGTGATGGCGAGCAGCAGGCTGGGAAACGCCAGCATGACGTCCAGCACGCGGCTGATCAGCATGTCCGGCCAGCGGCCGAAATAGCCCGCGACCAATCCCAGGATGGACCCGAAGAACGCCCCAATCGCAACCGCCGTGAACCCGATGCGCAAGGAGATGCGCGCCCCGCGCACCACGCGGCTGAACACGTCGCGTCCGATGTCGTCCGTGCCGAAGAGGTGGCCGTCCGTGCCCGGCGGCAGCAGCGCTCCCGGCACGTTGTAGTAATCCAGCCGCTCCGAGGCGATCAGGTCGGCAAAAATCGCCCCGCTCGCCATCACGATGAGCACCACGCCACCCACCAGGGCGCCTTTGTTCCGGTAGAGACGCCGCCACGCGAGCGACCATTCGCTGCGCGGCTTGGCCTGCGCGGCGCCCTGGAGGGCCGCCTCGCCCACCACCCGTGACTCCAAGCTCAACGGACGCTCCCCGTCCCGATACGGATGCGAATCGCACCGCGGATTTCCAGGCCGACGGACAGCAGCGCCGTCCGAATCCCGAACAAGCAATCAACGGGCGGCCGCGGCTGCCGTTTGAACCTAAACTGCTTGACCAAGAAGCGTCAATCCCGCGACATTCCGTCGGCGGGTGACGGAGGCGCCACGAACCCAGCCGCCGTGGGACATAATGTCGCCGCCGACCAGCGCCGGAGGCCAGCGTGAAGCTCTGTATCTCCATCGCGTGCTATCGCTGGGCGTTCCAGCCCTCGATTCGGCGCGACGGCCCCGACTACCGTGCGGGCGGTGGGCCGCTGGTCTTGACGTGGTTCAGGAACGTCGCGATCAACTGCGCCAGCCATGAAACCAGCCAGCGTCCCA